>QMVQ01000001.1 GCA_003661185.1 Candidatus Alkanophagales archaeon
GAACGATACGATTATGAGCGCTGGGGAGAGAGCGGGATGATAGCAGTATTCAAAAATAGAAAATGGGATAACTACGAATTGATTCGTAGCTATGTAAAGTTTTACATAACCCTTCTTATCAACCACACTTAAGCGCCGAGGGGGCGCTAAGAAGGAGGTGAAATAAAAAGATGAAGGGAAAGGAAAAGAAAGGTTTAAAAAAATTAGGAGGTGATATTGGAAAGATGATGAAAAAGAGTTTGAAACAAAAGAGCATAGCAGTATTTCTGATGTTGCTTGTAGGGATGGCGTTAGCGGTAGGCACAGTGAATGCACAGGAGAATATAAAAGAATCAGGAACTGGAGAAGAGATAGCGGTATCAAATTCAGAAATAACCATGCCGCTAAAGCCTGTCTTTGACTTGACAGCCGAGCAAGTAACGGAGTTGACAGAAAAAGGCATAATAAAATTTTACCCAGACGGAACAAGAGTGATAAATCTCTACGAGGCGTTTAAAGAAATCAAAGGGAATCAATCTCTGACCATAAGTGATATAGAAGCGGAAATAAAATCGGGGGAATATAGACATGCTTATATGAGAACAGTTTGGCCCCAGACTTATAACTACAGAGGACACAAAGTGTATGTAAAAATACCAGCAAACGTAAATCTCAATCCACAGACATCTTTCAACCTATACAATACTCATATGGTTCTACCAAGCGGGAAGTTCTTTGAGAGCGGTGTAGGATGATTTAATTCATGGGGATTAACAGGCCTACATATTTATACCTACGACAGCTATACTGGTGATATGTATTCTAAAGCAATACCAAGTGGCACATCGAGAGATATTTTCTTACGAGTATTATCAATTTACCAATACGGTCAAAACAGAGGGTATATGTGGGCTGAGGATCCCCAATCTGGTCAAATTCTGAATACCTTTACAATTATAGACGGACTGGATCACAAGGTAGATGAAACACAGGAACAACATAGCTCTTCGCAAGTGTGGACAAGCACACCGCAAGCAAAGCACCATGACAACATGATAAAAAATCAAAACAACCAATGGGTAAATTGGAACAGTGCGATACCAACGTTTTTTTGGGCAAACTCTCCAATGAAACAAACACATGGGACAGAGAATAGCAGGTATTACATAACAACTTGGTGTCAACCCTGAGAGGTGATGAGATGAGAAGCATTAAGACATTGTTACTAGCAATTGCACTAATATCAGCATTATTTGCTACGCTATTTATTTTTTCCCTCAATGTGATAGACCCTGAGATATTGTCAGCAATCGCAATAATATCAGCATTATCTATTGCAATATCCATCTCATCCCTCATTTTAGCCCGTAAGCTGCATAGGAAGATGGAAGAAACAGTAGACATTAAGATATCGTCAGCAATCACAGTAATATCAGCATTACTTGCTGCTTTTTTATTTTCGTTCCTTATTTTAATCTATACGCAGCTACCAGGCGTGCCAGAAAAAAGACCAGTATTCAGGATAGAAGATGAAGCGGTAAAAGAAGACTTAATTAAAAGGGGACTGATACAAGAGTATCCGA
Source organism: Candidatus Alkanophagales archaeon (assembly GCA_003661185.1). Lineage (GTDB taxonomy): Archaea > Halobacteriota > Syntropharchaeia > Alkanophagales > B39-G2 > Alkanophaga > Alkanophaga liquidiphilum. The sequence goes on from QMVQ01000001.1 coordinate 1,563, forward strand.
ATGGAACGAGGGTGATACATCTGAAAGAGGTGGAAGAGTTAATTAAAAAAGGGGTGTATAGGATAAATCCAAATGGAACATTAGAACTGGTCCATAACAATACGGTGTCGCCCATTCCGTAGTGAATAAAAGGGAAAAAGATTTTTATTCTTCCTTTTTATTTTTTATAATTAATATGAAAACAATAAATAAAGTGCTTGTTGTAATAGGGATTGTCGCATTAATATCAATATTAGGTTTTTACATCTTTCTCGAAAGCCTTTCACCTGGTGGTGTCCTTGGCTATATAGAACCACTCAGGTTCTCACTATCCAATAAGGACGGAATCACACATGAGGTAACAGTTGAGATATTTGATTTAGATAACAAAACGATTTTCAATAAGAGTTATACACTAAGAGCTAGAGAAAGAATACAGTCTCCTGAAATAACCGAGGAGAAGGGTGGTTACATGTATAAAGTCGTAGTAGATAATAGTACGACAGAGTGGCATAACGCATATGTGGGCGGTGGCAATTGTGGTGTTATGATAACAATATACTCTGGTAAGCAGATGGACATAACTACTGTAATGTGTGATTAAGAGTAGCGAGTGAAAATTGTAGCATTGGACTTGGAAGCAGACGAAGATGCCGGGATGAGAGGGGAATAATAAGAGTAGCTAACTCATGGCGCGAATCCATGACGGGCGAAAAGGCGAAGAAGGGGGTGATAATAGGAACGATATTTGTTGTAGCATTGCTCATGGCAATGACTTTCGTTTCAGCGATAAGTGCAACTCCAGAAAAATCAATGGAACAATGGAGAAGAGAACATACTGTAAAGGTGAAAGCTACCACGATTTACAAATACGAGCAAGGGTATCTGGAAATAAAGGAGATATACACAGGAAAAGACCTTGAAAAGAAGTTTGGTGTTGGTGATCTACAAGGGTGCTTAAAATTCCGGTGGAAGCAGAAGCAATAGGAATGAAAGAGGGCGAAGAGAAAGCGCTTGTGACCGAAAAAACAGTGGTGCTAACGAGAGCGAACGACCCGTTTCAATGGTGGGTTAGCTATGACTATCCACAGTGGACATATTCGATGTGATGCGTAGGTGGTATTGCTTCTACGAAAGAGAGGGCCCCATAAATCTGGCATGGGAGAATACGAATAAAAATACGGTGAAGTCAGAGATATTAGAAGAAGGTTGGTATGATTGGATAGGTGAGTGGATAAATCATTATGTCTATGACCCGGAGAATGGTTGGATAATAGCCGATGGTGTAGCTGATGAGATATGTGGTTGGGACGGTAGATATCACGTAAGACTGTGGCAGATGTCTGATGGAGATGTAGTCGCAAATGCACACCACGACGATCCTTTTCCACATGAACCTGACCAATACGAGCCCGTGGAAGAATTGGTTGCTGAGTTCTACGAAGAGCCCGAATGGACGGTTTACGAGGATAACTACTACCTTAATAACTACGTGTCGGATCCGTACAGCAATGGCTGGGCTACCTAAATATAAAATGGAGAAAAAGAGATTAGTTTCACCGGTGGTTGTATCGTTATTGATTATTGCTTTGATTGAATTAGTAGGTATGATCGGTGATCCATTCCGTGTGGAAAGTGGCGGTGCTTCAATCTATTGGTTGTTTGTTGAGACTTTTATCCTTTTTCTTTTCCCAGCGGCTCCAATTATTTATGGAGGGATAACAAGAGATAGACTTGGGTCCATATTGGTAGGAGCACTCCCGATTATGGGATTTCTTCTTTTGCTTAATTTCAATTATTTTTACCCCTCCCCTGATCTTAAAAGAATAGTAGAGGTAGTTGCTTATGGAGTCAGTTTGTCTATTATTAGTGGTTTAGAGGGTTATTTCGCATCAAAAAGGATGATTCCAATTGCAATATTGTTAGGTGCATTATGGTTTTTTATTTTTATCTCCGGATTCGATTAAAAAAATTCTAATTCAGATAAACCTTTGTTCTCGCGTTCGGAAAATCCGAACGTTTTCGATAGTTTTATCATGGGTTTGAACGATGTGATTAGTGAGCGCTGAGGTCGCCTGAACCACCATAACTCGCCGCACAGGCTCCACGCCTTCTTCCACCTCAGCAATCCCAATGGCGGCTGTCGTTACGAGCATGCTCACTGATGTTACGATGATAGAAAACTGTGCGGCGATATGGCGTCGCTAAAAACAGCCACGCGTAACAAGCTCATAACTTTTTAAATTATTCGTCATATTTTTTGTAAACGTTATAAACTTTATTTGAAAAGGTTCGAAATAAATATTGAAGTCTCCGACATTGCTTTTTGAGAAACTTCCACAGTAAAAGGGATGGAGGAGTTGAGTTTCAGAGTGCGGCGGCGGCATCTTGACGTGCTGTTTGCGCTTGCATTCTCGTGCAGCTTCGGCGCACTCACGCTCACGCACTACTTGCTTGCAAATGGCTTTGTGGAGATGGGGCTGTTGGCAGGGCGTTTCTACATGTTCATAAGCTGGCTGTTCGCCGCACAATGGGCGTGCCTCTTTGCGATATACCTCGTGTTGAGAAGCGGGCGTTTCGTTCGTTCCGACGCCGACGCCGCCATCACGACGCTTTTCCCCATACTCCTTTTCTTCTTCTGCTTCGTAGATTTCTGGAACGACGTGCTTGTACTGCTTTTCTCATCCTAGTTCGGAGCAGAGATGCTTGTTCTAATTCCTCAAAAGCTCACCTCAGAAAAACTTTCTCATCCGCTCCGCAACATCTTCGGGCATCGTCTCTATTACCCACTCGTAGTGGAATCTTTCCATGAAGCCAGTATCGCTCGTGTAAAAGGCTCTGAATCTTGGTCTTGAGATGATTCTCGCATGTAACGAGTAATAATCTTCTTCACCGCCGTTGATGCTTCCGGAGAAGGTCGTGACGTTGAATGAGTTAACGCCGCTCTTCTTGTAGCAGCGCAGCACCCTAACGAGACACTCCGCAAAGTTCCTAATCTGCCGCTCGTTAAGGTTTGCGAGCGAGCTCACGCCCTTGAAAATCAGCATAACCTCGTTATTCCCGAGTGGCGCGAAGCTTGCGAGCGCCACGACGCCGTCGACACCGCTGCCAATTTCGCCTATAAACCTCTCACCGACGGCTTTCTCCTCCTCGACGAGCGCCGCCCAATAGTTTCTGCCAGCCCCCTCAAAGTATGTCCTACTGTTTTCCAGCAGCCTGCGCTGGAAGGGTGTCGGACGTTCTTCAACAAGCACTTGGACGTGCGGGTGTATGATGCTCGCCGCCGCCGACGGCAGGTGGTTCCAGTTCCAAATCGGGTATTTTGCGCTCCTGTCGTATTTATAGACGGCGTTTACGAACGCGATGCTCGCTTTCAGGTTGCTTTCTATGATTTTCACGGAGAACTCATGCAGGTCGAGGAAGTGGTCTTCTGAGAACGTGACGACGGCATGATATTTTCCGAAGGGGAAGAGGTTAGGGAACGCACAGCTACTACCGACGACAATACGCCCCTCATAGAAACCCGTGAACTTAGGAGTGGCGCTCTTAAGCCGCTCAGGGCAGAAAAAGCAGCCCTCTCTCGTCCGCTTTATCATCTCAGCTACTTCCTCTTCCGCCTCCTCAACCTGCTTCACCCTTTTCGAGCGAGCCACGTTTATCCGGCACTCCACGCCGGTAAAAGCATCTCTACGGTATTCTATTTCATGCTCATCGGCAGCAAATCCACGCAGCGGACTTAAAAACCTTGCTACTCTTACTAACTTTTCCTTTCCAGAACCTGTCATTCTCTCCCCTCTTTTATATAAGGGCAGAACTTAAGGATGTTTAAACGATGTATAAAAAATTGCGTTTTTCGGCAAACTTTATATAATACTTCCTAAATTTTTCAATGAGGATGGTCGTGCATGACGTATTAAGGGCTTTTGAGAAGATAAATGGATATACCATTTTGGTAAAGGGTAGTCCGGGAACTGGAAAGACGACGTTTGCTGTGACGTTACTTGAAGAAGTATGCTCAAAAGGTGGCGGGAAAGGGGTTTACATATCCACACGGGTGGACCCGGAAACACTCTACAAACAGTTTCCGAGAATAAGCGAGTTCGTGCCTGCGGGGAACATATTGGATGCCACACAGTCGGAGTTCGTTGAGGACAAATCAAAGCATTTGAGATACGAGGATTTTGCAAGTTTCTTGCGTGCAGTTTTCACAAAAGTTGAAGAGAAGGACGTTTCCATCCTGATCGTCGACAGTTGGGATGCCATACACTCGCAAATAGGCGGCGACGCAGAAAAGCTGAACGTCTCGATGCTTGATATCGCTCGGAAAACCGAGACCAACCTTGTGTTGATAAGCGAGAAGGAGGAAGAGGAGAAGCTCGACTACCTCGTAGACTGCATCCTGCTGTTCAAGCAGGAGCGAGAGGACGAGAGACTCGTGCGGCGTGTATTTATCCAGAAGATGCGGGGTATCCCGATAAAAGAGCAGATGAACTTGTTCACTTTACATGACGGACGGTTCACGCATGTCACTTCCAACATAGCGCTTGTGAGAGCAAAAAAGGAGAGAATACCTAACAAGGACGCGCTATTCTCCTCAGGCATAATGGCGCTCGATGACATCCTCGGAGGCGGCTACCCGAACGGCGGCTTCATACTGCTCGAAGTGGCGAAGGAAAGCGTGGGCTTAGAAAGCTATTGGCAAATAGTATTGCAGACCGTTGCCAACTTCCTACACAACGACATGGGCGTCCTTGTCATTCCTGAGGAGGGTTTAGATGCGGAGTTCATTAAAGAAAGCATCGCCAACTACGTCGAGGAAGCCAAGATACGCAATGTGAAAGTAATAAACGCTGATGCGGGCAGCGACAACCTGTCCGAATACTTCAACAGTTATATGGAAGAATATAATAAGCTTAAGGGCAAGGGTAAACACTGTCTGCACGTCATCGGACTCACGAAGATGAATTTCTTTGACGAAAATGACGTGCGCGTGCACCTTTCCGAGCTTATAGTGCGAAATCACCACAACGGAGACCTAATGATAGGATTAATGAGACCTTCGACGGTATTGAGCGGCGAAATAAAAGAAATGGCAAGCATCTATCTTAAAATGACACAGATAGATGGCGTCGTGTGTATGTATGGGATAAGACCAAGGACTTGCATATACGGACTTTCTCAGGAATTGGGGGAGTTTTTAGAGATAAAACTCACACCCATCGTTTGAGGTCCCTTATTTTAATGGAGTTATTCCTATTATTGGCATTTTTAGACGATTCTCCCTGCTTTGCCGCCCTCCTTTCTATAAGGGTCTTTATGCGGTCTTTTTCGGTCTTGCCCTCTTCTATCTCTTTTATTTTATCAAGGAACTCGAAGAGCGCCTTTGTGTATGGCGAGTCCTCGTTTATTTTTATGACCCTTGAGCGTCCGACAGTCACTTCTTTTAAGATTCCCGCCTTCAGCAGGTCTGAGACGACCTTGCGGACCGTGACGTGGCTCTTCCCCAACGCTTTCGTCAAGCCCGTGATATTGTCGAAATAACTCCCACCATTATAGAATAGCAGGATGGTCTTCACATGCGTGGGGCTTCCGAACATCTGCTTGATAACTTTCACATCCATGATTGTCCGTAACCTAGGATGATTTAAATATCTTTCTCTAATATTCAAAAAAATGCAGCCCCATTTCTAATAAATTTTCAAACATAGAAAACTATTTTAATATAATCCTCACATTTTTGCGTGATGCCTCGTAAACTGATACTCATTCCATGCGCACTGATGCTTGTGGCTTTGCTCCAGCCTGCTTTCACATACACAGGCGGCGGCATCGGCGGCGTTGACGACGAATACGTGACGTGCCTCGTCATCACGCCGGCGAACGCCACCTTATTCGCTGGAAACGTGCAGCAGTTCACTGCATTCGCAACCGTGCTTGTCGAAAATGGCACCGAGACGAAGGACGTGACGCATAAGGTCAAATGGCGAGCCACCATCGGCGAGATTGATGAAAATGGCGTATTCCGGGCGCGTAAAGCTGGCGTCGGCGTCGTAAAGGCGATATATGGCACCATGTGTGACGAGGCGAGGGTCGTCGTGGAGCACGGTCCTGTCCACACCATTGAAATCACTGTGGAGAACAAAACTGTCATAAGTAGAGGGGGCGTGCGGAAAAATTCAAGGGTCTTTTTCGGGTTAAAAGCTTACGACCGCGAGGGGAACCCTTTCCTCGTGCCCGAAGCTTGTTGGGAATGCGATGACCCAGAAATCGGGCAGGTAAGCGAGGGGATTTTTACGTTTAACCAGTCTAACCCGCTCCTCTTCGACGTGGAGACTGGAGAGTTCAACAGGTCATATCTGAACGGCTCAATTCCGCCACCTGAGAACGTGACTGTCACGAGGGACGTGATGATTACGGCGTGGGTCGCCTCTGATAAAAAAGCCTCTGTCGTCCTAACGTTGCATGCGGGAAGCGGCGTCGGCGACGACTACGTGACCACGAACGCCACCGAAGACCCTGAAGAAACAGCGAGCGTGGATGTTGTCCCGAAAATAATGGCGATTCAGGTTATTGCCGCCAATAACTGGGATTTCGGCACCGTATATCCGGGGACGCCCACCGGCTGGTCGCCCGTCACTTTTAAAAACATAGGGACGTGCGACGTCATCGTCACGATAAAGCCCCCTGCTGCCGACAGCATTTTCAAATATTTGGAGTTTAAGGACGCCGCCGGCGACATTTATGACGTGAGCGCTTTCAGCATACTGCTTGAGACGCAGCCGATATATGACGAAATGGGCAGGATTATCGGATTCTCCTCTGAAGAGGTGACGGTGGACGTCAGGTTGAACTTGCCACCTTCTTACAACTATCCAGAAAGCGTGAAAGAGCCCATAACTTACGTGCTTTCAGCGGTTTAACGTGGTTAAAATGAGCGGTGCGGCTCTAACTGGCGTGCGCAAAGCATTTTTAATGCTATTACTGGTTGTAGGCGTGCTGCTACTCGTCACAGCGGTCCAGACTACGCAAGCTGCGAGCATAATAGTGCCCGAGGAGGTAAAATTTGAGAGGTGTTACGAAAATGCCGTGAGCCGCACTGTAGTGATTTCAAGCATGGATTACGCGGGTAGAGTGCGTGTGAGCGACTTCTGGGCGGAGTGCGGCGTGGCTGAAAGAAATCCGCTGTTGCATAACAAAAGCGCTGACGACGTTGGCATTTCCATAACCTACGATGAAGAATTTTACATCTCAGAAATGCAGACCTACAGCCTGACCGTGAGCGTCAGCGCTGCGTCTCCGGACATTTATCACGGCATGCTGCTCTTCGAGCCGCTGGACGCTGCCGGCGACATCATCATTGCAAGGGCGGTCTGGCTATTCGTAGACGCCCGTGCCGTCGTTCTTCAACAGCCGGAGTCCCCTACGAACAAAACGGACGTTGAAATCCAAGGACTCGCTCCTCGCAACACGTGCATCGAGATTTACGTGAATGCCGAGCTTGTGAACGTCGCCAGCTCCGACGAACATGGGAATCTCTCTGCGAAAGTGTCCCTTTGCGAAGGCACAAACGAGATATTCGCTAAAATTTCCGACGTGAACGTAACGTCAAACGTCGTTACCGTGAAGTGTGATACCACTCCGCCAGAGCCGCCGAAGCTCGACGAGCCGCCTTCACCGGTATATAAAGAAGAAATAGAAATCACGGGGACGGCAGAGCCATATACCACTGTGAAAATTTTCATTAACGGCAACGTAAGCGGCGAGGCTCTGGCAGTGGCTAGCGGGCGGTTCGAGCTGGAAGTCACGCTTGTCAGAGGCAACAACACGATAACGGCTATTGCGGTCGACGACGCTGACAATCCGAGCAACGAATCGGCGCCCGTCTTCGTCGAATACAAGGAACGACCGAAAATAAGGTTAAGCGCAAACCGCACGGTGCTGCCGGCGAACGCCACTGCCTTACTGACCGCAACGATTTATGAAGGCGACGCCGTCGCCGCCTTGAACATAAGTGTGAAGTTCGAAGTATCCGGAAATGCAACGCTCTCGGCATACGAGGTAAACGCAACTAACGGAAAAGCTACAACTGAAATGCGAGCTACCAACGCCTGTGGCGGAAGTGTCACCATCACAGCGTCCTCGCCGGAAATGCCAGAAATTGAAAAGGGTTCCATAACGGTTACTTTCACTCCAAGCGAGGAACATGTTGAACCAGAGACCCAGCCGTCCACAAACCAAACAGAGCCCCTCGAAAATACAATGTTCGCCGAAAACGCAACAGCGGCTGAAAACGCAACGAATGCCACCTCCAACGACGGCGGAGAGTCATCTTTCGCTGCATCCAATTTCGCAGCTTACAAGAAATCTTGGATTGCAGCACTTGCCGCCGTCATTGCTGTGGTTGCCGTTGTTATCTTTTTGTTAATGCGTCGGAATATTAAGGCTGAAAGCGAGACGGGAGGCGACATTAAATCAACATGGTCCGTTCTAAATGCCAATAGGAACAAGGACGGCACGTACACGCTTAAAGTCAGCAAGGACGGCAAAGAAACCACGATACGAATAAGCAAAGCCTCTTACAAAAAGCTGAAGAAACAAGGTGGCTTGGACATCGGGGGACATTTTTTAAAACTTTTGTAAAAAATTCTTCTTATTCGTTAAATAATTTGATTACTTTGAAATAAAATCTTCAATGAAGGGAAAATACTTTAGTATGATGGCGTAATTCATTGTCGTTAATTTGAAAGTGGGGGTGAGAACATCCGAAAGGATATAAGAAGTGGACGAAGGCGTAGGAAAGGCTTTACGGGGCTGGAAGCCGCAATCGTATTGACCGCGTTCGTGGTGGTTGCTGCGGTTTTCAGCTACGTCGTCCTTAACGCCGGCTTCTTCACCACCCAGAAGAGCAAAGAGGTCGTCCACACCGGCGTCGAGCAAGCCACCTCCAGCATCGAACTGACCGGTGATGTCGTGGGTTACGGCTGGACTTATAACAGCACTGCGGAACGCTACGAAAACACGCTCGGCACAAACCTAACGGTCGTCAAGTTCTACTTGGAACTAACCGCCGGGCAGAACCCTATGGACATGGACGGGCTTGTAGTCTCCTACACCGATAAAGACACGCACGTCGGCAATCTCACGTATAACGCAAGCGCCACAGGCACCAGCATGACAGGCAGCACTCTTGGGATGAAGATGGGCGAATGGCATTATTCCATCATAACAACGGCAGGATACGGCGACAACGATAATCTGCTCGAGCGGGGAGAGAAAGCCGAAATAACCGTTACGCTACCGGACTATGGCGTCACGACGGATGAGCAGTTCATAATAGAGGTCAAACCCGCAAGCGGCGCAACAATCTCAATAACGAGGAGCGCACCGTCGTCTATAGACAAAGTGATGAACCTGCATTGAGGAGGTGGATGGATGAGAAAAAATATTTTTAACAACAAGAGGGGCTTTACGGGGCTGGAAGCCGCAATTGTATTGACCGCGTTCGTGGTGGTTGCTGCGGTTTTCAGCTACGTTGTGCTGAACGCCGGCTTCTTCACCACCCAGAAGAGCAAAGAGGTCGTCCACACCGGCGTCGAGCAAGCCACCTCCAGCATCGAACTTGCTGGAACGGTCATTGGGCATGGCTGGGAGTATGGTGAGGTCGTCGGAAGCATCACGGGAACTACGAACGCCGTTGTCGGAACGTGGAACCGCAGTACCTACACGAATCCCAACAACTACACAACGTACTGGTCATACTACGCGTGGAACGATACGAACAAGACGCAGCTCGACTCCACGAACCTGACGGTGGTAGAGTTCTACATTCAGCTAACAGCCGGGCAAAATCCGATAGCGTTGAACAAGCTGACGATAGCATACACCGATAAGGAACTGCACGAGGGCAATCTCACGTATTGCGCTTATGGAAACGCCTCTAAAGGGAACATGACGATGGGCTGTTGGAATTACACGATAGTCCAAGGGGATTCTGATAACTTGCTGGAGGCAAACGAGCAGGCGAAAATCATAGTTTCGCTGCCGGACTACGGCGTCACTGCGAACAAAGAATTCACGATAGAAGTGAAGCCAGCATCTGGAGCGTCCATTGCGATAGTGAAAAGAGCGCCAGTCTCCATACACAAATCGGACCCGCTGTATTAGGGGGTGGAAAATGAGGGCGAAATTGAAATTTAAGAATAAGAAGGGCTTTACGGGGCTGGAAGCCGCAATCGTATTGACGGCGTTCGTCGTCGTCGCCGCCGTCTTCAGCTACGTCGTCCTCAACGCCGGCTTCTTCACCACCCAGAAATCTCAGGAGGTCGTGCATACCGGCGTGACGCAAGCCACGTCGTCCGTCGAGTTGCTCGGCGATGTTATCGCTTATGGGAACACTACCAGCGGTAAGGTTGTGAACATAACCTTCACGTTGGCATTGACAGCCGGGCGTCATCCCGTGGATTTGACTCCCGGGAAAACCGTTATCTCCTACTACGACGCCGATAGATACGTGAACAACGCTACATGGACGCTCACGTTCGTCGGGGACCAGGAAACGGTGGACAACATTTTGGAGTTTGGAGAGAAGGCGGAGATAAGCGTGAATACGTCGGATTATACCTTGGAAAGAAACGAGCAGTTCACCATAGAAGTGAAGCCGCCAGAAGGTGCGACGCTGGCTATAACGCGAACGATACCACCAAGTGTTGACACTGTGATGAATCTGCACTAACTATTTTTCTTTTTATTTTTTACTTGGTGATGCGCTATGGGTGGTGAGATAAAAGTAACAAATCTTGGTCATTTGGAAGAAGAAATGAAGCTTCTAAAGGGGGAAATTAAGAAGATACTCATAGACATTCGGGAGATCATGAACAACTTAGAGAATCCTTTTAGAAATATGGAAGTGATAAAAGAGATGATAATGAGCGATGAACGAATAGAGGTATTGAAGAATGACATTCTTAAGAAGATAAAAGAAGGATACATAAAACCTGAGGTTGATTTGGACAGATTTAAGGAAGAGATATTAGAAAAAATTGAGGAGGAGGCGAAAGCGAGGCTGAAAGAAGTTGTTAAAGATGCTCAAGTGAAAGAAATTTCGCCGAAGGCACTGGAGGCGGTGAAGGAAGAGATTATTAACGAGCTAACAGAGAGTTTGGAAAAGTTCGTGGAGGAGAGGTTAAATGCTGCTATGGAGCAAGTGAGGGCCGATGTGTCGAGTGCCGAAGAGCTGAAAGAGGAGATTGAGAGGGCGAGGGAGCGTCTAAAAAAGGAAGTGGGCAGAGACCTAAGCCACGAAGAGGAGAGGGCGTCGCCTACGAGAGAAGAGCGTATGGCTATTTTGAGGGGTAGGGCGTTGGAGTCGGGGATTGACGTTCAGAAATTGACTGAGCTCATGCTCTGGACGGACAGAATGCTTTCAATTATAGGACGGGAGCAGCTGAGCCGCATCCTTGAAATCTACACGCTCACCGGGAACATGCCTGAGAGCGTCAAAGAGCTTATATTAAAGATTTCAGAACTTTCGGATAAGACTCCCAAGCGAGAGATAAGCATGAGGGATTGCATACTTGCGGTCTACCATCTTAACAAGGTATTACGGGATGAAGGGCCTGACCCTTTGATATTATCGATGCTTGAGTGGGGGGAGTGAGGGTGTCGGAAAGTGTTATAACTGCGGCAATCCTCACTATCGCCTCCGTCATATGCGCCGTTGCTCTGATAAATGTTTTATATCCCTCGGTGGTGAGCGTTGGTGGCTCGTTCATAACAACTTCTTCTAAATTGAGCGATAAAATAAAAAGCGATATAGAAATAATAAGCGAGGGGAATACCACTGATGTTGTTTACGTATGGGTAAAAAACGTAGGGAAAACCGAAATTCCACAGGTTGATAATTCGGACTTGTTTTTTGGGCTCGTAGATGATTTTCAAAGAGTAACTTATGACGAAAGCCTCTCTACGTCGCCAAGCTGGAATTTTACCATTGAAAATGACGACGGCGACGGGCGTTGGGACGTGGGCGAGACCATAAAAATTACAATCAACCAAACGGCAACGCCTGGGGATTATTATGTCAAATTTGTGATTTACAACGGTGTTTCGGATGAAGATTTTTTCTCGATATGAGGTGATGCCGGGTAATGGGCTTCGGGGCTCTAATCGCAACGATAGTCGCCATGACGCTTCTGGTCTCTGCGATGTATGTATTTGTGGCAGGGGGGCATTTCATGAGTGAGACGTTGAACTGTGCGGTAAAGGAGATGCAATCGTTGAAAGGCGAGCAGATGCGGACGAAAATTGAAATATCAGATGTTAATATCTCAAGCAATACCGACATGAACGTCACTATTAACAACACAGGCGAGGAAAGGATTAGGGAATTTTCAAAAATGGACGTCATCGTCTCCTATTATTCGCAGCGAGGAAAGGAGGTGCGGTGGTTGCCATACACGCAGAGCACACCGCCGAAAAATGATACGTGGGCAGTTGTTAAAATACGTCCTGATGAAATGAACCCCGGAATCTTAGACCCCGCCGAGGCACTGAACATATGGATAAGATTAAGCTCACCGCTGGATACGAATAAGAGCGGCTGGCTCGTCGTTGCCACGCCGAACGGCGTTAAAACGTCTTCATACCTCGGGTGATGACGATGGGGATGGAGGGCTTTGACGAGGAAGAGCTTGAGGATGTGTATAAAAACAAGAAAGTGCTGTCCACCGGAAATTCGGAGATTGATAAGAAGATGGGTGGCGGCATCCCCGTAGGCTCGCTCACGCTCATAGAGGGTCCGAATGACAGTGGGAAGAGCGTGCTTTCACAGCAAATCATGTGGGGCGGACTCCAGCAGGGCTTCACTATGGCTTATTACACTACGGAAAACACGGTCAAGAGTTTGATAAAGCAAATGGAGAGCCTCTCCTTAGACATCTCCGACTACTTTATCCTTGGAAGAATCAAAATATTCCCGATTCACCTGAAGGGCATAGAACTGAGCTTTCCGCTCCTCGAATACTTGCTGAAAAGCATGAAGGTCTTGGAGGAGGAGGTCACGATAATAGACTCACTTACTGTGTTCTTAACGACTTTAGAGCACGCAGAGTCCTCAGAATCGGATATTATTAACTTCTTTGCAAGTTGCAAGAGTTTGTGCGACGAAGGCAAGACTATCTTAATAACGGCGCACGAATACGCGTTTTCAGAGGAGTTACTCGTTAGGATACGCTCGATTTGCGACGGACACATCCGCCTTAGAATAGAGGAGGTCGGGACGCAGCTCATGAAGACGATGGAGGTTGCGAAGATGCGTGGCGCTGACAGGACCACCGGCAACATTATCAGCTTTGACGTAGAGCCGGGCTTCGGCTTGCGTATCATCCCGATTTCGCGGGCGAAGGCTTGATTCCCAGACAAGAAGCGTCGCCAGATTCGTGCGGGGGAGGGACGCAGACCGCTCGCCACGAGTCGGTATTAACTTAAAAACGGCGTTAGAAAGATTATGGAGGTTTTTTTGAAACCGCGCTCTGTGGCGCTTGTAGGAGTGCCGAGAAAAGAACGCCCCGGCGCATACGTCACGCTCCTAAATCTGCTGGAGAGCTTTGACGGCGACGTTTACCCCGTAAACCCGCACGCTTCGGAGATTTTAGGCGTGAAAGCGTATCGAAGCATTAAGGACGTGCCTGCGGACGTGGACCTCGCCGTCATCTCCACAAAGAGGGAGCTCGTGCCGCAGATGGTCGAAGAGTGTGTGGAAAAGGGCGTGCATGGCGTGATAATCGTGACGCAGGGCTTTGCGGAGGCTGATGCCGAGGGGCAGGCGTTGCAAGAGGAAATAGTCAGGACGGCGAAGGCGGGTGGTGTGCGTGTGCTCGGTCCAAACACTATGGGCGTGTTGAACGCCTTTAACGGCTTCTCGACGACGTTCGGGTCGCTGCATGGCGTTCCGCTGCAGGAGCGGCGGATGCCCGTCGCGATAGTTTCGCAGACCGGCTTTTTTGTCTTGGGTGTTGGCGAGCTGTTTCCGGGAAAGTTCGTGGATTTGGGAAACATGTGCGACGTAGACTTCGTAGACGCCTTAGAATATTTCGAGAAGGATGAAGAGACGGAGCTGATAATCCTGCATATGGAGGGACTGCATGGGAAAGATGGGCGGCGCTTCTTGGAGGCGGTAATGAGGGTGGCGAGGCGGAAGCCTATCCTTGTGCTGAAAACGGGACGTAGTGAGAAAGGTGCGGAGCTTGCGGCGTCGCACACCGGCGCAATGACGGGCAACTATCGGGTTTACACGGCGGCATTGCGGCAGGCAGGCGCTTTCGTCGTCAGCGACATTGACGAGCTTCAGGACTTCACAAAAGCGTTCCTGCGGCTGCCACCGCTGCGAGGCGCCGGGGTCGCAGTGATAACGTATGCAGGTGCTGCTGGCGTTATGGTTGCAGACGTCGTCGAGGAGTGCGGCTTGCGGCTTTCTGAGCTTTCCACAGAGACGATCGCCAGAATACAGCGGTGGATGCCGGCATGGATGCAAGTGCGGAATCCTGTGGACATCTGGGTGGGAGCGATGGCGCACGGTCCCTCAAAAGTCTATGAGGACGTCATACGAGCAGTGCTTTGCGACGAAGACGTTGCGGCGCTCCTCTGCATATATTTTGCGCCGATGACGGAGGAACATGCGAAAATTGACGTTTCTGACGTGATAAAAGAGGTGGCTGCTGAGTTTGAGAAGCCTGTGGTCGTATGGCTCTACGGGTATCCCTCCGCCGAATACGTGCGGAAGTTGGAGAGAGGAAGAAACGTGGCAGTCTTCCCTACGATACGGCGGGCGGTGCAGGCTCTCGCTTTTCTAAATGCCGTCTCGAGCAGGCTCGGCAGCCATTAACCCTCGTCAAAACGGCAGCCATTAACCCTCGTCAAAACGGCAGCCATTAACCCTCGTCAAAACGGCAGCCATTAACCCTCGTCAAAACCCTTCAAAATATCGGATAAAATCTTCACGACGCCGTCTATTTGTTTCTTGCTTATGACGAGGGGAGGGACGAGCCGAATGACCCGGTCGGCGGTGCAGTTCAATAAAACACCCCGCTTCAACGCTTCATTCACGACATTCTCGCATTTCTCCTGCAGTTCCACGCCGAGCATGAGTCCTTTCCCCCGGATTTCCTTAACACTGTCGTAGTCACCGATTACCTCGGAAAGCCGTTGCATGAAGTAAGCTCCGAGCCTTTCCGAGCGTTCCACAAGCTGTTCCTCTTCGATGACGCCGAGCGTTGCGAGCGCCGCCGCACATGCCAGTGGATTTCCGCCGAACGTCGAGGCGTGCTCGCCGCGCTCGAAGCTGAAGTTCGAGAGCGTAGCGCCGATTGGAAAGCCCCCGCCGAGCGCTTTTGCAACAGCCATTATGTCAGGCTGCACTTTGAAATGCTCCTTGCAGAACCAGCGACCGGTGCGTCCGAAGCCGGTTTGCACCTCGTCGAGAATAAAAAGGGCGTCGTGCTTTTCGCAAATCTCTTTGACCTCCCTCAAGTATTCGAGCGGTGGGATTATCACGCCGGCTTCGCCTTGTATCGGTTCAAGGATGACGGCTGCCGTGTCCTCATCAATAGCTTTTCTGACGGCGTCTGCGTCGCCGTAACGCACGAACTTCACATTGTGGAGCAGCGGCTCGAAAACGTCACGCTTGACGTGGTGCGTGACGCTGAGCGCCCCGAAAGTCCGCCCGTGAAAGCTGTTCTGCGCCGCAATAAAACCTTTTTTCCCAGTAACCTTGCGTGCGAGCTTTAGAGCGGCTTCGACGCTCTCTGCTCCGGAATTACAGAAGAAAACCTTTTCGAATTTCGCGAGACGGCAGAGCTTTTCCGCAAGCGCGACCTGCGGCTCCGTGTAAAAGAGGTTAGAGAGGTGGATAAGGCGTTCCGCCTGCGCCTTTATTGCGGCGACGACCTTCGGGTGACAGTGCCCAACACTGTTCACCGCGATGCCGGCGACACAGTCCACGTATTCACGCCCGTCGGCGTCCTTGACAACGACGCCTCGCCCTTCGACGATGAGCACCGGCAGCCGTGAATATGTCTGCATGATGAACTGCCGCTCCTTCTCCATTACTTCTTGCCTCTGCAAGGCTTCCACCCAAGCATAAATGGGGCTGCTTGATTAAAGCACTGCCGTGTTTAGCGTAAAGCATGAGCAACTCACAACTTGTGCAGAAAATCGCAACTAACGAAAATAGTAATGTTTAAAAAAGTAAGAGAGGAGGGTTATTCGTAGAACTTCTTCCCGGCTCCTGCCATTTCTACCAACAGCGGGTCAGGCTCATACCAGTTCTGCCCATACCTCTCCTTCGCATCCTTCAGCGTCTCCACGACCTTGCCCACGCCGATCTCGTCGGCGAACTGGAAAATGCCCTTCGGGTAGCCGAGTCCGAGCTTCATCATAGTGTCGATGTCGTCCCTCGTGGAAACCTCCATCCGCAGGAGGTAGGCGGCGACGTTGACCAGCGTCGAGATGAAACGAGTCGGGTCGTATTTCTCTTTAAGCTCCTCCGGAATCTCAACCCGCTTATACACGCCCGGGCCGGGGTATTCGTAGAAGCCCTTGCCGCTCTTCATGCCGTGCCAGCCCTTTTCGATGTATTCCTTAACTATCGGTGGGCCACGTACCACGGGACCCTCTACATATGCGGGGTGCGTCTTGCTCAGTTCCTCAACGATTTCGTCCATTTCCCTTCCTATGTCAATTCCCGTGAGGTCAGCGAGCTCGAAGGGTCCCATCGGGAAGCCCAGCTTGTAGCGGACGGCGGCGTCTATCTCCTTAGGCTCCGCCATGCCCCTTTGGAGGTCCCAGGCGCCCTCGTAGAGGAAACTAATTGCCATCCTGCTGGTGACGTAGCCCCAGACGTCCTTTTTGAGGACGATAGGCACCTTGCCGAGCTTCTTTGAGAGTTCCACGGTGGTCTTTAGGGTCTCCTCGCTCGTCTTCTCGCCGGGCATGATTTCGATGAGCTTCATGAGCTGTGCCGGGTTGAACCAGTGCATATCTATGACCTTGTCCGGTCTGTTCGTTGCGTCTCCCAGTATCGTGGCAGGGATGGTGCTGGTGTTGGATGCGAGGATTGTATGCTCCGGGGCGATTTCGTCCATTTCCTTGAAGACCTGCTTCTTAAGGTCTAAACTTTCGAAAACCGCCTCTATCACGTAGTCAGCGTCCTGAACAGCTTCTTTCAAATCTAAAGTCGGTTTTATCTTCCCCAGAACGGCTTCCTTCTGCTCTTCGGTGAGCTTGTTCTTTTTGACAAGCTTGCTCAGGCTTACTGTTATCAATTTCATCGCTCTGTCAAGGGCGTCCTTGCTGATGTCCATCAGAGCGACGTCATAACCCGTCATCGCCGCCACTTGCGCAATCCCGTGTCCCATCACGCCGGCGCCAATTTGGGCGATTTTTTTAATCTCTTCGACGCTCATGTTAAAACGTTGCATTCTAGCATATAAAACCTTCTTCGAAATGCAGCGGCCGGGGTCACGCCCACAGAGGTCGAGTGCGGAGATATATCAAGGGGCACGTTTCAAATCGGTAGGAGGTGAATAAAGGGTCCCTGCGGATGCCTAAGGATGTGCTGTAGAATTACCGAAGAACAGCCTTTTAACTTTTAAAGTTTTAAGCAAGGATTGTCAGCATGCTTTCGTAGGATGTCAGACACCACGCCCACGCCTTCGAGCTCAAATGTCAAGCTGCGGAACGGAGGAAGCCTTGGGGTATAGAGCGGGCGTGCTATTGAAGCTAAAAACACGCATCCGGCGAAATTCGAGGTCTTACCGCGTATGATAAACCGTGCGAAATGGAACACTATGGAGCAACGTTTTTTGCGGGCCGTGAGCGATTAAGAAGCGGCATCAAAGCTCAAAACCATGAGGGGAGCGTGCCACCTTGCCCACCATAACATACCGTGCTTTTCTTGATGCCCCCGATAAAAATAGAAAATTTTATATCGGGCTGGAATCGTGGCACTTACAGGAATGGCAGAGAGATGTGTTTTCGTCAGGGAAGAGAAGATGAAAGATGCGTTAAGAGCACTTATGCAGAAATACGTTGTCGTGTGTCCGATAGGCGGCGCTTACGGGTGCTCACTGAGGATATGTTAGACGAAGTAGGCATAGAAAGGCGAGCGGGTCCGCCGCCGAAGTTCTTGTTTTTGCCACCTAGGGAAAAGATGTTTGAATATTTTTTGCGTGGTGACGTTGAAATAAAAGTGTCTCTCGAGGAGTTGGAGGGTGTTTTGCTTTTAGGGTTGCGGGCGTGCGACCTGAAAGCCTTGGAGATGTTGGACAAAGTTCTCTTAGAAGAGCCTGCCGATGCATACTACAAAGCCAAAAGGGAGAACGTCACGATAATTTCGTTAGACTGCGCAGAGCCTTCAGATTCATGCTTCTGCGTAGCTCTCGGTCTGAAACCTTATGCCGAAGGTGGCTTCGACCTGAACATGAGCAGAGTGGATGGCGGGTATTTACTGGAGGCGGGAAGTGAGCGTGGTAGGGAGCTGCTGACGCTCCTCGAAGAATTTACGGAGGACGCCTCAAGCTCGCAACTCGAAGAGCGGCAGAAGAAAAGAGAGGATGTGACCAAGAGGCTTGAGGAGAAATATGTAGTCAAGAGTGCGGCTAAGATAAAAGAGGACGTGAGTTTGCTGGAAGACGAGTATTTTGAGGGCTTAGCGGGGATGTGCGTGGAGTGTTTCGGCTGTATTTACTCATGCCCGACGTGCTATTGCTTCTACGTCTTCGAGGAGCCAGAAGATGAGACTTGGCGGAGAGTTCGCATTTGGGACCCCTGCCTCTCAGAAGCCTTCCAACGGGTGGCGGCGGTGTGAATCCGAGGGCGGCGCTCGCCTAGAGGCTTAAGCAAAGGTTTTTCCATAAACTCGTGTATTTTGTGGAGAAATACAATGAGGCGGCGTGCGTGGGCTGCGGGCGTTGCGTAACGCCTGTTTGGCGAGGATTGACATTAGGGATGTTATGGGCATAATGAAGTAGGTGGTAAGCGTGGCGGTAGCGGCTGTTGGAGGTGGGAACCCTTACATACCAAAGCTCGCTGAAATACTGAAGGTTAAGGAAGAAAGTCCCGACGTGAAGACGTTCACGTTCAAATTGAAGAACGGCGAGTTTAATTTCAAAGCAGGACAGTTCGTCGAGGTTTCTGTGTTCGGCATGGGCGAGGCGCCATTCACGCTCTCCTCGTCGCCCTTCGACACCGAAAAGTTCGAAGTTAGCATTATGCGTGTCGGCAGCGTCACCGCCGCCATTCACCAGAAAAAAGAGGGCGACATCGTCGGCATAAGAGGGCCCTACGGCACGCATTTCCCGCTTGAGAAATGTGAGGGCAAGAACATCACGATTGTCGGTGGCGGGATAGGTATTGCTCCGCTCCGCTCCCTCATTTATGCTTTAATCCACGAGCGTGAGAAATACAACAACATAAAGGTGCTGTATGGTGCGAGAGAGCCAAGACTCATAGTTTACAAAGACCTGTGGGATGAGTTCAAGAAGCATGTGGAGGTATACCTAACAGTAGATTTCGCTGACGAAACTTGGAAGGGACATGTGGGCGTCGTGACTTCGCTTTTCGATGTCGTTAAGGTGGACCCAAAAGACAACATGGCGTTCGTCTGCGGTCCGCCGATAATGATAAAGTTCGTGACGCAGAAACTCCTCGAACTCGGTTTTGCGCCTGAAAATATCCACCTGTCGTTAGAAAGGATGATGAAATGCGGCATAGGCAAGTGCGGGCATTGTAACATCGGCAAGTATTATGTCTGTAGGGATGGCGCCGTCTTCACATACGACATGATAAAGGACATACCAAATCCGTTCTGAGGTGGAAGCATGCCCATCGAAAAGATAAAAACAGTATGTCCGATGTGCGCGCTCGGCTGCGGGCTGCTCTTGGTCAAAGAGCGGGAAGTTGTGGGGTTGGATTATTGGAAAGAACATCCGTTTAATGAGGGCGCCCTTTGTCCGCAGGGCAATCTCGTCCACGAGATAATTCACCACGAGCACAGGCTCACAACGCCCTTAGTGCGTGAGGGCGACTCCTACAAAAAAGCTTCTTGGGGTGAAGCCCTTGGGATTGTAGCCAGTAGGATAAAAACGGCGACGAAGGAATTTGGTGGCGATGCCGTCGTTTTCCTCTCCTCAGGATTCTGCACGAACGAGGAGAATTATTTGATGATGAAGCTCGCCGCCGCCCTTCACGTCCGTGCAGCAACGCCGCCAAGCGCCGCCTTCGGGCTTAAAGATATATTTGGCTACGACGCTTCCATCACCCCGCTTACAGAGGTGAAGGACGCAGATCACCTATTCATCGTCGGTGAACCAATTGAACAGAACCCATTAGCTGCGAGATACATGCTTAGGGCAAAGTTTGACAGCAGCGCTTGGGTAACCGCCGTGGGCACGCGCCCCGGTAAGACAGCATGGTTCTCAAACTTATTCCTACAATGTAAGCCAGGGGGCGTCGCGGCACTGCTCCTTGGTATCATAAAAAGCATCGTGGAAAGCGAAGCCTACGACAAGGAGTTCGTGGAAAAACAGACTAAGGGCTTCGACGAGCTTAAAAGTCTTCTGGACGAGAAAAGTCTCCAAGAGATTTCAGAAATGGCGGGCGTAAGCCCGACGCTCATAGCGCAAGCGGCAAGCACGCTTGCGAAAGCATCTAAGCCGTGCATCATTTACACCACTGCTATCTTTGAGGAGAACGCAAGGGAAATCGTAAAGGCGTTGGCGGACCTCGTGTTGCTGCTGAACGCTACAAAGGTGGGGTTGTGCGTCGTGGAGGGCGTTCCGAACATCCAAGGCGCTAAGGACGTTCTTGAGGAGGAGTTCAACGGCAATGCGAAGGTCGTAGTTGCGTTAGGAGGCATGCCGCCGTATGTTAATTTGGACGGTGTGGAGTTCATAGCGACGACGCAGACGTTTTTGCGAAGCGATGAAAAAGCGGATGTCATACTGCCAGGAGCGTGCTTCGCCGAGAAGGAGGGGACGTTCACGAGCACTGATAGGTTCATTCAGAAGCTGCGGAAAGCTGTGGAGCCGCCGAGAGGCGCAAGAGCCGAGGCTGAAATTTTAGCAGAACTTGCAGCGAGGTTGGGTGTGGAGTTGGGGTTTGAGGGCTGGCCGGAAGTTGCGGCGGCTGTGAAAGCCTACGGAGGGATTGTTGAGGACGCACTTGAGGGCGGCGTTCGCTGGGGCGGCAAGCGCCTCTACGAAAGTGGTTTCGAGACCACCGACCGCTTTGCGAGGCTACTGCCGTTCGACGTGCGTTTCGAGCTACCGAGACCGGAGGGAAAGTTTTTGGTAATAACCGAGCGCCGAACGTTTAACCCTGAGTGGGCGCTCGTGGCGGAGCGTTTTTGGGAGGTAACAGGAAAACCGTGGCGTTGGATTGAAATAAATCCTGAAGATGCAGCTACGTTGGGGCTGAGTGATGGTGACGCCGCAAGACTCAAAACCGACGCTGAGGAGTTGGTGGCACCGGTGGTGGTCCGCCGAGAAATTCCGAAAAATATTTTATTCGCTTCAGATTACAAGACGTGCGTAGCCTCGTTGGAGAGGGTGTAACATGCCGGAGCTTTATTTTGATTTGGACCTCTGCATAGAGTGTCGGAGCTGCGAGGTAGCATGTGCAAGGCAGAATAGGGAGAAAAGAGTAAAAATAGAGGTTTACGAGACGTTTCCGCTAAATCTGGAGTGCAAGCACTGCGAGAAGAGCCCATGTGTGGAAGTTTGTCCGACAAACGCCCTTGAGAGAAGGGGTTCTGTGGTTTACAGGAACGAAATGCTGTGCGTTGGTTGCAAGTCCTGCATGATTGCATGCCCATTCGGAAACATAGAATTCAAAGGATAAAAACCAATGTAAAAAAACTGTTAGCAGTGTGGTAGGAGGTGGATCGTTATGAAACTCGTTGTTATTGGCTGCGGATTTGCAGGAATAGAGGTTGTTGAAGGCGTGAGAAAAGGGATGAAGGATGCCGAAATTACGATGATAGATCCCAGAGCGCGGATGCAGAATCAAAGCCTTTTTCCCGAGATCATCTCGGAAAAAGTCACTCCTGACGAGATAACTGGTGATTTATCATCATTTGCAAGGAAGCACGATGCGAAGTTCATCAACGAAGCCGCTCTTTCTGTGGATTTCAAGTCTAAAGTTGTGAAGACTGAGCGTGAAGAGGTACCATATGATTTTCTTGCTATCACGGTGGGCGCTGTACAGTCATATTTCGGTATTCCTGGAGCAGAAGAACATTCATACTCGATAAATACACTTGAAGGGGCGCTGGAAGCAAAGGAAGCACTTGAAAGACTTGTAAGTTCTGGTAAAGACAGGATAGCGGTCGTAGGTGCTGGCCTGACGGGTGTCGAACTTGTCGGGGAACTTGTAGATAAATACGGTGGTAAACTGAAGATTACGCTCATCGAAGCGCTTTCTAAGGTTCTCCCCGCGTTCTCAGAGGCTAACCCGAAGGTATGCACGTACATTGAGAGGGTGCTGCGCGAGAAGAGGGTTGACATCATGCTAAATGCGGCTGTTGAGCGAGTGGAAGATGATAAAATCTATTTCAAAGGTGGAGAACCACTGGATTATGATATGCTGTTCTGGACTGCGGGGATAAGACCTGCACCGCTTCTTGAAACGCTGGACGTTCCGAAAGAACGTGGCTGGATTAAGGTTGACGAAAACCTCAGGGTCGAAGGTATGAATGATGTCTTTGCAGGGGGTGACTGTGTGTTCACCATGATTGACGGGCGTTGTTCGGGTAAGAACGCCGAGGAGGCGGAGCGACAGGGGAGGATGATCGCAGAGAATATCGTGCGCTCGGAGAAGGGCAAACCTCTCGCTAAATACAGACCAAAGAATACCCTCGAGCGCCCGAGGGCTTTCATATCTTACGGTGGTGGTAAGGCGATCGCGACATCGGGCAGGTTTATGATAAAAGGACGGATCGCATACATGCTGAAAAAGTACGTTGATCTACGCTTCATGAAGCGATTTGAGTGAGTGTGTACAAAGAGAGGAGACAAATCCTCATGGTCTCTTACAAAACTTTGTCTATTATCTCTCCTGTGAGGTGCTTTGTGGCACAATTATAACATTGAATATTCCAAGTCCGTTTTTGATTAATGCCAATTATGTTTATTCAAACAATGGAATAAACATTAATTCCGTTGAGTAGAATATTTAACATAGCATATTGGAATCTAATTTCATTCACTATGTTATTCCATTTAACAGCACTAACATACTCTCCATATTCTCTTTTAGCTCTTGAAAATACGGTTTCATCCATCTTTCGCCATATTTGTATTTATCTTTCCATCCTTCATATCCAATCTCTTTCTTTTCCCTTACCATCTTAGCTCTCGCTGGAGATCCTCTCGCTTTCGTAGAAGAATTCTTCCTCGTTTTTATTATCGGTTCTTTTCCTCTGCTCATAGGAACCATCTGCTATTGCCCTATTTGGTTTCCTTCCTTTGTTCTTCTCTGCCTTCTCTGCCAATGAAGGCAACATTTTTCCATCCCCTACGCATCTGTTACCTCTATTGATACAACCTCCTTTGTTTTTACATCCACCTCAATATGAACCTTGATCCATCCCCTCCTCACTTTCCATTTATGACGAATCCATTCTCCTCTATTTGCTACCTTTACTCCAGAACTATCTACAGCAATAACAAAATCTTCTTTGTCTCAATGTTTTAGGCAAAGGTATTCCGATTTTTATTGCCCTTCTTATTTGACTGAATGATGGCGCTTTTATCTTTGGGATGTATCTTGATGAGCCTCAAGAAACATTCTATCTATCTGTCTTATATGAATGCAATCGTGCAATACATGAAAATGGCAAAACTCTCCGGATACTCATATGGCCTTCCTCCCTTCCCTTTATTCATCTTTTCGATTTCCTCATAATATTCCTTCCAATTCCTCTTTTCCGGCATCCTATCCCCTCGGGATGCTGCCAGAAGATATATAGTTTACGGTTTATGCCACAAAGCAGGTTTCGGCGCTGATTTTCTAATTTTCTACATGCTGGTGGCGTATCTGCGGAGGTTGGGCGTTCGCATTGAAGTGGAGACGATGTCCACGGTCACGTCGGTCGTCGTCACCGGTATCTTTCTGGGAGCGACGCTCGCCGTGCTCCTGCCGTTCGTCCGTTTTGAGGTCGCAACGTTCTTCGCAGTGTTCATGCTCGGCATTTATGTTGCGCTTTTGAAAAGAGACGTTATTAAGGTAATTTTAGGGATTCTGCTCTCAGCAAATGCCTTATATCCGGCGTTAGCGTTACTTGAGCTGCCGTTTTCCATTTATTTGGTGTTTGACGTGACCGAGATTCTGGTGACGCTCGTGATGCTCTGGGTGGCGCTTTTGATCAAAGAGCGGTATGGGGCGTTAGACGGCTGGAAAGCGAACCTACTGAGGTGGTGAAAATGGAGGAGGCAGCATACCTACCATTGGTGTTGATCCTGACGCCAGCGGTCGCAGGATGCTTGGCGCCGCTCATCGGCAAGGTCTCCGAAAAGGGCAGGGACGCATTTTCGGTGCTCATGGAAACATTGACGCTCTTGATTGCTGTTTATGCCGCTTACGTCTGTTTCTCGGGCGTGGCGGGCGGTGTTGGCATCTGGGACTTTGCGCTGGACAGACTCAGTGCGCTCATCGCGCTGAGAGTAACGATTCTCGGCTTCGCTGCAACGCTTTATTCCATTCATTATATCTCAGAAGAACCTCACCTTAACCGGTATTATGCATGCCTGCACTTCTTCGTCGCCGGGATGCTCGGCATGGTGCTTACGCAGAACGTCGCCTTCATGTATGTCTTCCTTGAGATTATGACGGTCGCTTCTTGCGTGCTCGTCGCCCACCGCACCTACAAGGAGGCGGCGGAGGCTGGCTACAAATATATCGTGCTCTGCACCATCGGTGCGCTTTTCGTGCTACTTGGCGTTGCGCTCACTTACCAGCACTTCGGCACGCTGAGCCTAGTGGCGGTGGAGAAGTTGGCGGCTGCTGACGGCGTAGTTCCGATGTTCATCGCTTTGAGCATAATCTTTGGCTTCGGTTTGAAGGCGGGCATGGTGCCGCTGCACGCTTGGTTGCCGGATGCACACGCCGAGGCGCCGTCCTCGATAAGCTGCCTGCTTTCTGGCGCGATGATACACACCGCCGCTTATGCGATGGCGAAGGTTCTTTTCTCATTATTTGCGGCGGAAGCTTTCGGCATGATCGGATTGTTATTGGTGAGCTTTGGCGTTCTGAGCATGATCGTCGGGACGATGCTAGCGCTCGTGCAGACGGACATGAAGCGGCTCCTCGCTTACTCAAGCGTCGACCAAATGGGTTTCATACTGCTGGGCTTCGGCTTAGGCTCCGTCCTCGGAGCGATAGGTGCGGCTTACCACATCCTCAGCCACTGCCTCGGCAAGGGGTTGTTGTTCCTTTCAGCGGGCGCAGTTATCAAGGCAACCGGCACTCGCAATTTCAGAGAACTCGGCGGGCTCTCCTCGAAGATGCCTGTCACTGCCGTCGTTTCGATGATTGCAGCGCTGTCCCTCTCCGGTGTCCCGCCATTTTCAGGCTTTATCTCTGAGTTCTTGATTTGTAAAGCAGCGTTCGAGGCTGGGCATCCGATTCTCGTGCTCATCATGCTCATCGTGAGCGTGACGACGCTCGCATATCTTTTGAGATTCTTGCACGCGACGTTCTTCGGCGAACCTAACGGAAGAAGCGAGACGGCAAAGGAGGCTCCTGCAAGCATGCTTGTCCCGATGGTCATACTGGCGGCGCTTTGCATCCTCTTTGGCATTTTCCCGACGCCGGTGATTGAATTTGTTCGTGTGGCATGTGCCACGCTGCTGGGAGGTGCGTGAATGTTCGAGAAGCTCATAAAGCTCAGCCGGAAAAAGTCGCCGTGGGCATTCCACATAAATACGGGTTCGTGTAACAACTGTGACATTGAGATCATCGCCGCTTTGACGCCGAGGTTCGACGTCGAACGCTTTGGCATCCTGCTTGAAGGTTCGGCGAGGCATGCAGACATTTTACTCGTGACGGGCTTCGTTTCCAAGCAGAGCGTAAAGCGTCTGAAAAGGGTTTACGAGCAGACGCCGGAGCCAAAGCTCGTGGTCGCTGTCGGAGCCTGTGCGTGCAGCGGTGGCATCTTTAAAGACAGCTACAACATGGCTGGTCCCGTTGACAAGATAATCCCAGTGGATGTCTATATCGGTGGCTGCCCGCCGAGACCACAAGCGATTATTGATGGAATAGTTGCGGCGTTGGAGAAGCTTTGAGCTAAGTAGGAGGTATAGAAATGGACGTGATAACCGCAGCAATACTCGCAATTGCAATCCCGTTTGTGTTTGCGGCAATAGCTCCCGCCCTAAGCAAGGCGAGTCCGAAGCTTCAGGGCTGGCTCGCCACGGTTGGCATCTTGATCTCGGCGGTGCTCGTCGCTTGGATCACGCCCGCAGTCCTCAGGGCTAAGGGGCCGATAGTTGCGAGCTATGCATGGATACCACAGGCAGGCGTGCACTTCGCTCTTTACCTCGACCCTTTGGGCATTCTTCTCGCCTTGATTGCCTCGGGCTTCGGCTTCCTCGCCTTGCTCTATTCCGTAGACGACATGGAGCACGAGCACGGGCTTGGTCGCTACTATATGTGGATGCTGATGTTCATAGGTTCGATGGTCGGGCTCGTGCTCGCTGGCGACCTTCTCCTACTGTTCGTCTTCTGGGAGATGACTTCCCTGACCTCCTACGGGCTCATAGGCTTCTACAAGGAGAGACGTGAGGACGTGAGTGCTGCACTTAAAGCCTTTGTGCTGACGCACGTCGGCGGCATCTTTCTGTTATTCGGCATCTTCATAGCGTATTTGAACACTGGAACTTTCCTGTTTTCGGACATTGCGGCGAAAGGCTTTCCTGTTGGCAAAGAATTCTGGGCAGGCGTCGCCATTGCTTCGTTCCTCATCGGCGCAATCGCCAAATCCGTGCAGTTTCCAATGCACAACTGGCTGCCGAGCGCTACCGTTGCACCTTCTGCCGTCACGGCGCTGCTTCATGCGGCGGCGATGGTCAAAGCTGGCGTCTATCTCGTTGCAAGAATGTATACTTTATTTCCAGAGTTCATGGCAGCATCATGGCATCTCGTGGTCGTGCTCATAGGCGCCGTGACGATGGTAGTAGGCGTGATGAACGCCCTCGTGCAAACCGACCTGAAGCGGCTTTTGGCATACCACACAATAAGCCAGATTGGCTACATGATAACGGCGCTCGGCTTGGGCACGACGCTCGGCATCGCCGCCGGGCTTTTCCACTGTCTAAATCACGCAGTCTTCAAGGGCTGTCTATTTTTGTGCGCCGGCGCTCTAATTTACGCAACAGGCTCCAGAAGCCTCGACGACTACGGTGGGCTTGCAAAGAACATGCCGGTGACCGCATTCGCCCTCATCGTGGCAGCAGCTTCCATTTCGGGCATTCCGCCGTTTAACGGCTTCGTGAGCAAGTGGTTGATCTACAGCGCGGCGATAGATGCTGGTTACGCATGGGCGGCGGTCGTCGCAATGTTCGTGAGCGCAATGACGCTCGCTTCTTTCGTGAAGGTCGTCCATTCAACGCTCTTCGGACCACAGCCAAAGCGGCTTAAAGACGTGAAGGAAGTGCCGCCGACCATGCAGGCTACGCTCATAGTTTTGGCACTGGCGTGCATAATTTTCGGAATTGTGCCGAGGCTCCCACTAATGATAATAGGGTCTGCAGCAGCAGTTCTCGTCCCTGGAGGTATAACGGCTACGTATTTCGGCGTTATCACCGAGATCGGGATTTGGGTGCCAACGGTGGCAACGCTCCTCATAATGGTAGGCATGGTCGTGGGCGTGCTGCTGTATTACGCCGGCATGAGAGCTGCGCCGGAGAAGCCATCCGCCGAGAAGAAGCTTCCTTTCATCGGCGGTGAGGACATAGACCCAGACGAGATGATTTTCTCGTCACACCACATGTTCACCGCCGTTAAGTCTTCGCTGAAGCCGTTCTACGGATTTGCGGGGCGTGGCGGCATGGACTTTGTGGACTACGGCTTTGCGGGTGTTATAGAAAGAGCATGCGATGCCTTTAGAAAGACACACACCGGCACTTTGCGCATGTATGTGC
>QMVQ01000002.1 GCA_003661185.1 Candidatus Alkanophagales archaeon
CAGTAGGTTGTATAAATATAGGGCTCGCTCAGGGGGAGAGACTCCCTGCGGGAGTCATTAACAGGGCGGTGGCACGCCCTCTGCTCTCCGAAGCAGGAACCTCCGCCCTTTAGGGCGTGAGGATGTCAGGTCCGACCGCCACTTATGTAACGTAAGCTAATCCTTAAAACCCGGACGACAAACAAAGAAATATGACGAAATTCTGCCCGAAGTGTGGCTCCGCAGAGCTGAATTACCTACCGTGGCTCGGCGAGATTTACGTATGTCGCAACTGCGGCTATCAAGGTGCGCTCGTCATCGAGGATGGCGAACTGGCGAGGGAAATAAGGGAGAAGCATTTTGAGGTAACTGAGGAGGATACTAAAGCAGAGCTTAAGGGGTCTCAAAGACGGAAGGGCTGATATGCTACCGCAAGAGCAAGAGCAAGAGCAAGAGTTATGCCCTGAGCGGCAGAATCCTTGCCACGACTACGCCCTTAGCCGTAACGACGACATGCCTGTGCTCCTTATCGGAATAGATGACACTGACTCCAAATATGGCATGTGTACCACTTACATCGCTGTGCTTCTCGTCAAAACATTAAGCAAATATGGCAAAGTCGCTCTGCCAATCCTTATGCGGCTGAACCCCACCATTCCTTACAAAACTCGTGGGAACGGCGCCGTCGCCCTTATCGTCTCAACCGAAAAAGAAAAAGAAGTCAAGGAACTCGTGCTTCAGACCGTCGCTGAAAATGCGGAGCTTAAAGCTGAAGGCACGGAGCCGGGTGTTGTTTTCGTGCGCTGTCACGAGCTTCGGAGCTATGCTGAGCGGCGTCTCGCTCGCTTCTCAGCAGCTGCGGTGCGGCACGTCCTCAGCGTCGAAAACGCCGAAAAGACATTAGCGAAACTACCTGCGGAATGCTCAGCTTTCAAAAAGAAGGGAAGGGGGCTCATTGGAGCGCTGGCGGCGACTGGCTTCTTTTTTCTCGGATGCTGCGGCGACGAGCGACTCCTCGACAAAACCTACGAGCTTATCGCATATCGGCACGAAGAGCGGTGGGGCACGCCTCGTGATATTGACGATGCTTCCGTGTTTCTGGCGGACCGCCTCACCTACCCCCTGACGTGGGACACCGTAGACCAATCGCTCCGCCGCGTAATCTGTGCACCACACTCCCCTTGCCCCATCCTCTTTGGCATACGCGGTGACGATGTCGCCGCAATCCGCAAAGCATACGAAGTCATACGCTCTGAGCCCGTCAAAATGGCTCAGCTCTTCGTCACGAACCAAGGGACAGATGCCCATCTCATAGAGGCTAAAATCAGCGACGTCGAAAACTACCACTCTTACATTCTGAAAGGTGTCGTCAGCCGCGACCCCATTGTGACAAAGGGGGGACACGTCTTCTTCTCCCTCTCCGACTTTGATGGCACTGCCGCCATAGACTGCGCCGCCTACGAGCCTACTAAGGGCTTCAGGAGCGTCGTGAGGAAGCTGCGGGTCGGTGACGTCATTGCCGCTTACGGCAGCGTTAAAAACTACACGCTCAACCTCGAAAAAATAGAGGTCCTCAAACTAAAAACACACGTCGTCAAGAAAAACCCGAAATGCGACATCTGCGGCAGGACCATGGAATCTGCGGGTATGAATAAAGGGTATAGGTGTGTCGCTTGCAAAACGTATGCGGCGTCGCCGATGCTCGCCGTGGAGCGTCGTGACATAGACGAAGGGTTTTACGAGGTGACGCCGAGCGCCCGCAGACACCTCTCTAAACCCCTCATTCGGTTTCCCTCTAAAATCAAAGTTCATCCGAGTAGGTAATCCTTTAAATTCTTAAAAGAACATTTTAAGCAATGGCTAAAGAGTCAGGGGTGTTGGTTGGAGAAATCAAAAAGGAGACGGAAAAGGCAATTCTCGTGGAAATAGAAGAGCAGTGGGGCGAAAAAAAATCAATATGGTTTGGGAAAGCCGTCGTGCACAAAGAGGATGACACGATGGTCATTCCTGAATGGGCGACGAGGGGCAAGCTCGAAAAACCCCGCCCGATACGTCTGATAAAGGTTGAGGAGTTTGAGGAGGTGAAGGAGGAGTTCGTGCCGGGCGTAGAAGCGGAGGCGGGCTTCGACGAAGTCGCAGAGCTTATGAAGCGGTGCATAAACGACGCCAAAGCGCTTCTAAGAAACGTTCCTGAGAGCAAGGTCGGCGCCGTCGTGGAGATAGCTATGACGCTTTTCTCAGCACGCATGAAAAAAAGAAGTTAGCTCGCATTGGCTGGCTCTGAATCTTTTTGATCCGTGGCTGAATGTTGCAACTTGGGGATGGTCATATAGAAGATGCTGCCGCCGCCGTCGGCGTCCTCGACCCAAATACGTCCGCCGTGCATTTCGATGGCGGTCTTTGCGATTGCGAGACCGAGTCCGCTGCCTTTTATCCCTCTCTTGTCGTTCCTGACGAACCTCTCGAAAATTGCTTCTTTTACGTTGTCAGGGATGCCCTCGCCGAAGTCTCTGACTCCTATTTTCCAGAAGGCACCTTCATCCTTTATTTCGACCATGACCTTAGAGTCTGGCGGTCCGTATTTAATAGCGTTGTCTATGACGTTTGAAAATACACTCTTCAGGAAATCGGTGGCGAGGACCTTATAAGCGGCGTTCCCATTCTTCATGTGTATTTCCATGCCCTTCTTCGACGCTTTCTCCTTGAAGTCTTCTATGACCTCAGAGAGAATCTCCTTAACATCTTTTTCCTTGAATTCTTCCTGCGGCACGCCCTGTCTCAGCTTCGAATACATACGAGCGTCGCTTATCAGCTCGCTCATCTTCTTCGCCGCCCTCTTTATCTTCCGCGCAAACTCCCTTATCTGTTCGTCCTCAGCCCTCGCCTCAATCAGCTCACTGTAACCGAGCACCGACGTCAGCGGGTTCTTCAAATCATGACTTATTATGCTTATGAAAAGTTCTTGGAGACGGTTCGCCTCCTGCAGCTTCTCTGAAAACTCACGAGCCATGTCGTAGAGGTTTTTATGCATTTCCACGTATTCCCGGTAAGCGATGGCATACCCCATCATCAGCTCAAGCAGAACCTCAAACCCAGCATTATACGCATTTACCGCCTTCTTTGGCGGAAGTCCGTTAACTATATCGTTAAAAACTTCAAGATGCATCTCTAAAATCCTATCAGGGTCTATTCTTGCCTCTTGGAACTTCCTAGATAATATTGAAACTTTATACAACGCATTTTCATCCCTACTCTGAAGATAGCCTTTTAATATTTCTGCATATTCCTTTTTAAGCTCTTCTGCCATGTTTCCCTCCTATTTAGGGAGCCATTTCCTTACTCTTATCGTAGTCCCTTGCCCCGGCGCCGATTCCATTTCAAATTCGTCCATCAGACGCTTAGCACCGCCGAGCCCTACGCCGAGACTCCCCTTCGTCGAATATCCATCGCTCAGCGCAAGCTTGATGTCGGAAATCCCAGGACCGTTGTCAATAGCAAGAATTTCAATGCCCCACGTCTCCCCCTTTAAAATCTCTCTCACGAGTATTACGCCCTCGCCTGCGTGCATGACGATATTCCTCGCAAGCTCGGAAACGGCAGTAGCAATTCTCGTCTGGTCCACGAGCCCAAAACCCATATCCTTTGCGATTGCCCGCACTACGGACCTCGCAACCACGATGTCGTATTCGCTTTTTACCTGCACAACCTTCTCATCTCCCATTAACTTCACCCATCACTCCCATCCGCTTCATCCACACACCTCCTAAGCAACGAAAGCGCACTTTCGAGGTCCAGTGCTGTTTTTATACCCCCGAGCTCCATCCCGAACTCCACGAGCGTAATCGCAATCTCAGGTCGCAGGCCCACGAGCACGGTTTTCACGCCCATGAGCCCTGCCATCTTCGCAATTTCCACGAGTATCCTCGTTATGAACGAATCAACGACGTCTATGGCGGTGATGTCCACGATTAGCCCTTTAGCTTTCGTTTTTTCAATTTTCTGCAGTAAATCTTGTTGAAACTTTACCGCCAGCTTATCATGTAGCGGTATTTGGATGGATGTCACCAAAAAGTCCCCTATCTTCAAAATAGGTATCTGCTCATAATCTATTTCTTTCATCCTTCCGCCACCTTCACGCCACGCCGCCGCAGCACGTATTTTAAGCCGTCTTGCAAATCACGCTTCGTGACGAACACTCCCATGTCGAGCCCAAGATGTATCATGGTCTGGGCGACCTCCGGCTTTATTCCGGTAATGATGCACTCCGCACCGAGTAACGCCGTCGCATGCACAGTTTTCATAAGATGGTTCGCAACCTCTGTATCTATGGAGGCAACGCCTGTGACATCTAAAATTACGAACTCGGACTGCGTCTCTACAATTCTGTTGAGGAGCGTTTCCATGATTCTCATCGCACGGTCGCTGTCCACGACGCCAATGATAGGCAATGCCAGAACGCCGTCCCAGACTTGGATGACAGGCGTCGAAAGCTCCTCTTGCGCCGCTTTCAGCTTTTCGATGGTTTCTTGAAGCTGTCTTTCAAGCTTTTTTTTCTCTGTTATGTCCTGCCCGACAAGGAGTGCGCCTCGGATGCTCCCATCCGCCCGCCGTAAAGGGGCACCGTATGCGAGCATCGGAATTATCCTCCTACTCCGCTTCGTCATCGCAGAAGCCTCTGCGAATGTTATTTTGCCGGATAAGGCGTCTTCCATGACTTTCCTCACCGTTTCCTTGACGTCTTCGGAGTGTCGCCACCAGTGCGCCTCTACAAAACTTTTCCCCAAAAGTTCCCCCTTGGGAAGCCCTTCTACGTTCGAAACGGCATCATTTATGAACTCTATTTTGCCGTTTTCGTCCACGACGACCACGAACGTCTGGAGGTTGTTCAGCACGTCCGCATAAAACCCTTGCATCGCCTTCGCATCCTTTAAAGCATCATCGTAGAATTCCACCCTTTCGGCTTCTTCCTCCATGGCTCTCAAGCTCGTAATGTCTGTAAAGCACTCCACACAGCCTATCACATTGCCATCGTCGTCCTTTAACATCTCAAAGCTCTTTCTTAGCACCTTAATGCCGTCCTCGGTTGATATCTCCACCTCTTCTTCCCTTCCAGAGCCGCCGTTAAGCAGTGCGCAACGCTCCATACATTGCAGCGAAAGTTCGAGGAAAGGGCACTGCTTTCCGAGAACGTCCTCGGCGGCGAACCCGGTGATGCGTTCAGCCGCTCTGTTCCAGAACACCACATTGCGATTCTTGTCCACTGCGAAAATCCCATGCGGCGCTACGTTGAGCACTCTCTTATAAAATCCAAATCCAGAGGATTCGATATCCAACTCTACGACCATTTTTTAACCTCCCCACACGCCGCATACGCCCCTAGGCGAGTTCCCCCCCCCCCAAGTGCACAGCGCTCTAATTCCCGAACTCTCGTCTCGTAAATTTTGACGAGCCGCTCCTCGCTCGCAATGACGTATTTGAACGACGGACTTGAGGAATGTAGTTGTTTCAGCGTGTTTATTAGGCTTTTGTGCAAATTGCGTGCCTTCACGAGCCGCTCGTATTCCTCGGCAGCATTCTCGCCCAAGACTTTCTTTATCTCCTCCTTTTTCGCTCGTGTCTCGTTTATCGATTTGAGCAGCTCCTCTACTTTCTTCAGGAGGCTCTCCCTTGTGAAGGGCTTCACGATATAATCCACGAGCCCTTCGATTTCCTCACGCCGTAGTGTTTCTGTGGTGAGCGGGACGGCGGTGAGCATTGCTACTGGAACGTCCTTCAAGCGTTCGTCCTTTCTGATCTGGCGGAGCGTCTCCCAGCCGTCCATGCCGGGCATCATGATGTCAAGGAGGATGAGGTCGGGCTTGTGGCGTTCGAGCTTTTCCAAGCACTCCTTGCCACTTGACGCTGTTATAACGTCATAGCCCTCAGCTTCAAGAATTAACCGAATTAACTGGACAACCTCGTCTTCATCGTCCACCGTCATTACTAACGTGCTCAAGCTCGCACCTCCATGCAGAGGAATATTACCAATCACCTCATATAAAATATACCATACAATAAATCAAAATTTCAAATATTTGGAAAATATATGTGAAAGTCTGCAAAAATATTTGTAGAACGTATGCATTTGTTGTTTTTTGTAGAGGAGTGCCGCAAAGCATCTCTACATAGTAAATGTACCTATATATATTTCTTTAGTGGCAATATACAACCATGAGAGAGGAGAGGCGGCGGGTGCAGCTTACCGGGGGCTCAACTCTGATAGTTTCGTTGCCGATAAAGTGGGCGCGAGCCGCCGGTATAAAGCCCGGCGACGAGCTTAAGCTCATTCAAAAGGACGCCAACTCCCTCATCATCGCCGTGGATAAGAAACGAGGCGGCAACGTCGCCGAATTGCGGCTATCTCCGGAGGAGAGTCTTGAGGACAACTTCCGGTATCTCATTGCTTACTACTTGGTGGGGTATGAAGGGATAAAGCTGCGTTCTGAGAGCGGTTTCGACGCCGAGGAGCGGCGCTGGATAAAGGATGAGGTGAGAAAAAGGCTGGTAGGCATGGAGGTCGTCGAGGAAGCTTCAAACGAAATCTGCTTGCAGAGCTTCCTGAAATATAAGGATTTCACCCTCCAAGACTCCATAAGGAGCATGGCTAAGATAATAAAGTCGATGCACGAGGACGCTCTGCTCTCCCTGGAGCGGGGCGATGAAAACCTCGCACGAGATGTCATAGAACGTGATAACGAAATAGACCGTTTTTACTTGCTCACAGTCCGTCAACTGAAAGCGTCCGTCGAGAACCCCATGCTCGCCGCCAGCATGGGGCTCAGCAGCATGCGGGACGCTCTCGGTTACCGACTTATTGTAAAAAGCATGGAACGCGTCGCTGACCACATCGAAAAGATAGCAAGGCACTCTCTTGAGATGGAAGGGCGGGTTGAGAAGTTGGGGGAAATAAAAGAAGTTGGAGCGCTCGCAATTGACGTCTTCATGAAGTCGTTGGAAGCGTTGTCGGAACGGAACATGCGGAAAGCCAACGATGTGATAAGGGCGGTGAGCGGGATTGCAAATATGGTAGAGGGCGTGGCTGAGCAGGTATTAAAGGGGCAGGGGAGCGAAGTCCAGAAAATTCACCTCTGGGCAGTTCTGGAGAGCTTGAGGAGAATTGCTGAATATAGTGCGGACATTTCGGAAATAACTATAAATTTGGGAATAAAGTAGTCTCATGGGCAAAAAACTGCAATTCGGCGGCGTGATTATTAACGGCTCGGTGGAGCACGCCGTCGCTTTGGAAAAAGCAGGCTTCGACGCCGTCTGGGTTTATGACCACTTGCAGCATTGGTCCGACCGAGATGGTGTCAGGAACCCAGAGCTCTGCCCGATGTCGCTGGCGATTCTACCGCTCGTCCTTGAAAAAGTGCAATGTCCCGTCGGCACGTCGGTGCTCTGTCCACTTTTCCGGTATCACCCCGCAGTCATCGCTCAGTATTTTGCTCAACTCGATTATCTGTTCCCAAACAAGCTGCTGCTCGGAATTGGCACCGGCGAGGCGATGTGCGAGGCGCCGCTGCTTGGCGGGAAGTTCCCACCCTACAGGGAGAGAGCAGCACGCCTCGTCGAAGCTGTGGACATTATGAGGCGGCTTTGGAGTAGCAATGAATACATCGAATATAAAGGACAATATTACGAGATAACCACGCTCAAGCTGTTTTTGAAGCCGAGAGGCAAGATTCCAATAATAGTGTCGGCGATAGGGAGGCAGTCCGCGAGAATAGCGGGCGCAGTCGGCGACGGCCTAATAACCATGAGCTCTGCAGAGAAAGTGCGTAATGAGATCCTGCCAGAGTTCGAGCGAGCAGCCCGTGCTGCTGGCAAGAATCCGGAGGAAATGCCGAAGATTGCATGGGTGTTAGGGGGAGTCGTGGAGCTTTCCGAACGGGTGCTGAAGGCAATGCGGCGGGCGGCGCCGTGGGCTAACGAGATTGTCTTTGCGGAGATGGACCCGAGGAAGATAGATAAGCTTGCAGAAGAAATTTCGAAAGAGAGTCTATTCCGTGTGAACTTGTTGGCGGAGGACGTTGACGGGCTGATAGAACGCATCGAGGAGTATGTGCGGGCGGGCGTGAATCACATAGCGTTCTACGACGTCACGAACATCGTCAGGGGAAAGCCGCTCGAAGTGCCGGCGATGTGGCGTGAGCGGATACTGCCATATTTCCAGAAGTTATGATGGGCTGAGAGCGGCGACGGACGCAGCCGTATACGTTAAGGCTTAGGGACACATCGGCAGCAGGCGGAGGAGCCGCATATGCGTCCGAGAAATGAACTTCGCAGCGTTAAAATCTGTGAGCATGGGGGTGGCAGCCAAGAGCTTTTACGCAAAGGTGTGCTGGACTTCAGCGCAAATTTGAACCCTTACGGACCGCCGAGCTTCGTCCTCGACGCCATAAGGGAAGCGGCGTCCGACGTCCGCTTCTATCCAGACAGCGATGCCACTGAGCTTAAACTGCGAATCGCAGAACGTCTCGACTGCGACGCCGCTCAAATCCTCGTGGCGGCGGGCGTTTCCCAGATAATTCTGCTTGTTGCGCTCACCTTCCTTCAGCCGCAGCGGCGTGCCTTGTTCGTCGCGCATACTTACGGCGAATACGAAACCGCAGCGAAGCTCGTGGGCGCTGCTGTCAAAAAGGTGGAAATGCCCTCTCTTAGGATAAACGCCGAGACGCTCGCCTCAGAAATTCGGGGCGGCGACGTAGTCTTCCTCTGCAACCCAAACAACCCAACGGGACAGTATTTGCGGGAGGATGAGGTTGCGTTGCTTCTGGAGGCGGCGGTGCGTAAGGATGCGCTCCTCGTGCTCGACGAGGCGTATGTGGATTTTGTGGATGACGTCTTCGACGCTTTAAGACTGGCGGAGGAACTCCGGGGGCGGGACGCCGTAGAGCACTTGTTGGTACTGCGGTCGTTCACGAAGGCGTTTACGGTGCCTGGGTTGCGTGTTGGCTACGCCGTCGGCTCCGCTCGTAATATTTCGGCGTTGCGGCTCATAATGCCTCCGTGGAGCGTTGGAACGCTTGCGCAGAGGGTTGGTTGCGTGCTGATGAGCGACGCAGCTGTTGAATTCCTGAAGTGGTCGAGAACGAAGATTTTTGAGGCGAAAAAGAGGTTTGAGGAGAAAATTCGCTCGAAGCTTGGCGTCACGCTTGCAACGGATGCGAACTTTTACCTGCTGCACGTCGGCGATTGCAGCGGCGGAAGTGCGACGGCTGTCAAGGGGAAATTGCGTGAGCAGGGCGTTCTCGTGCGAGATTGCACATCCTTCGGGCTGCCGTCGCACATTCGCTTCTCGGTGAGGAGAGAAGAGGAAAATGAAGCGTTAATTGCGGCGTTGTCTTCGGTTTTGGGTGATTGCCCGGGTTGGCGGCGGGCGAGCAGCGTCCGCAAATCGTAGGGCGGATGACTTTTTAACCCTGGAGAAGAAAGCTCTCCGAGCATGACGGAACGTGGCGAGCCAGCCTTAAAATATCTCTTGGACGGTTCTCCTCGTGGTGACGTTCATGCTGCAGTTTGAGAAGAAAATGCTTGACGCTGCGAGGATGCGCCTCATAAAGCAAATCGAGAAGAAAAAGAATTCGAGAGTCATCTGCATGATTCACAGGCGGGAATCCGCCATGGCGCCCTTGAGGTTTCCGTTTTTCAGATGCATAGGCTCCAAGGCAAGGTGCTGCGAGCGATAAATGACACCTGCGGACCAATGCCCATTGACTTCATAATCCACACCCGGCGGACTTGCGACGGAGCAAATAGCGATCACGCCGAGGAGGCACAAGGCGCCCGTTCGTGTGCTCGTGCCGCATTACGCCATGCCTGGAAAAATGCCCGTTTTGGGCGATCCTGTGGACCCGTAACTCCGAAAATACCTCGCAGCCTCCATCCTCAAGGCAATAGAGCAGAAAGACGTCAACGAGGTAGACGAGGAGATGCCTACTTCCACCGACATCTCGAAAAAGCTTTGGAGTAATCGAAGACTTCATGTTCTCGCTGCTAAAGAGCAAAATGGATGAAAAAGGCTAAAAGTGTTGCAAAAATTCTGACATGGCATGTGGACGATGATTATCCTCTACCGTCGAACAGCTCAAAAATTTGGGTTGAACATCAGTATGGAAATGTCGTGCAAAAAGGTTTACGGACTTGATGAGCTTGTATCCGTGGAGGCAACGATGCGAAGACCGAGCGTCCAATATGTGCCAACACCGTATGGGACAAGAAGAAAAGTAAGTTTTTTCTTTAGAAAAGCCGTCGTAGAGACCCCCACGTCGTCGTAAGAAAGGAAATCACGCTTGCTTCCTATGGCGGAAATTCTCAAGAAGGGGCAAAGCGAGCTTCTTGAGCTCCTCAAAGCATTCTTCATGGAGGCGGGCGCTCACGTGGTAAGGTAGTCGCACCAGCACGTAATGTTCGTCCCTTTCTATCGTATGAGGGCAAAGCCAGCACTCGCACCGATGGTGCGCAACACGCCTCTTCAGCGGTAGCAGCGACCTGTTTGGCGAGAGCCGCCGAGAGCGATACGTCCACACATTTCTTAATCGGCAGCTCTAAGAAAAAAAAGTTTGCAAATTATGGTGGGGGAATACTATAACGCTAAAATAATTTGTTGTGCTCGAAGTTGAGAAGGGGCGCTCTGCAAGGGATGCTGAGGAGAACATAAAAAGTATGGCTCACCAAAGCCCCAACAGGATACATGAAGAGCTAACGATAGAAACA
The DNA here is from genome assembly GCA_003661185.1 of Candidatus Alkanophagales archaeon. Lineage (GTDB taxonomy): Archaea > Halobacteriota > Syntropharchaeia > Alkanophagales > B39-G2 > Alkanophaga > Alkanophaga liquidiphilum. Next base: position 10,735 of record QMVQ01000002.1, read on the forward strand.
AATCAAAGCAAATTCAGGAGACTGTTAGAGGATTTAATTACGAGATGCAGAAAGATTAAGTTCCTGAATGACTGGTCGGAACCTCTTGTTCTTTCAGCTCTCTGGTGATGCGGGGGGAGGGATTTGAACCCTCGAACCCCTACGGGACGGGACCCTGAATCCCGCGCCTTTGGCCTGACTCGGCAACCCCCGCCCAACTTGTCTTGTAGCTTCGACTTAAAACTGACTTAACGTGAGTTGTCTTAAAATGCACACCTCGCCAGGGATTTCAATGGGATAGCGTCCTGTGAGGCAGCCCAAACACAAGCTGCGGGCGGGCAGCCCTATGGCGGCGACAAGCCCCTCAAGGCTTAAGTAGCCGAGGGTATCCGCTTCTATGAGCCTGCATATCTCGTCGACATCATGATTTGCGGCGATCAGCTCCTCCCTTGTGGACATATCGATGCCCATGTAGCACGGCGCTATTATAGGCGGGCTGCCAACTCTGAAGTGCACTTCCCGGGCGCCTCCACGCCGAATGTAGTTAGCGATTTTTCTTGAAGTCGTCCCACGGACGATGCTGTCGTCAACGACTATCACACGCTTGTCCTCGACGTTCCGTCGGACGACGTTCAGCTTCAGTCGCACCGCAACGTCTCGCATTCGCTGCTCCGGCATGATGAACGTGCGTCCCACGTAACGATTCTTAATGAACCCCTCCATATAGGGGATGTTAGAGTGCCGAGCGTAGCCGATAGCGAACGTCACGCCCGAATCTGGGACTGGCGTCACGATGTCCGCTTCAGCAGGATGCTCCTCCGCCAGCCGCTTTCCGATTTTGAGCCGCACGTCATAGACAAGCCGCCCGTCAAGCACAGAATCCGCCCTTGCAAAGTATATGTATTCGAAGACGCAGTGCGCCGTGTTGCTCGCTTTATAAAGACGATGCCTTTCCAGAAGCTCCCCATCTTTAAATATCACGACCTCGCCAGGAGGCACGTCTTGAAGGAAGCGTCCGCCGAGGACGTCAATGGCGGCGGTTTCTGAGGCGACGACGTAGCCGTTGTTGAACTCGCCAATGCAAAGGGGTCTGAAGCCCAACGGGTCACGCACAGCCACAAGAGCGTCATTAACGAGCATAACAAAGGAGTAGGAGCCTCGAAGCCTTAGCATTAGCTCCTTTATCGCCGTCAGCAAGTCGTGCCGCATAAGTTCCTTCACGAGGAGCTGAGCGATGACTTCAGAGTCGGAGTCCGTATGGAAAACACGACCCTCTCGCTCAAGCTCACGCCGCAGTTCCTGCGTGTTCACGAGGTTTCCGTTATGGGCAATTGCGATGCTCCCGCCTCTGAAGTCGAGAACGAGCGGCTGCGCATTTTCTATTCTCGACGCTCCCGTCGTCGAGTAGCGAACGTGTCCTATGCCATTATTGCCACGCAGCAACTCGAGCTTCCTCTCGTCGAAGACCTCGTAAACTAGCCCCATCCCCCTCAAAACGTTAATCTCGCCATTTTCACAGACTGCAATGCCCGCAGACTCCTGCCCCCGATGCTGCAACGCATAAAGCCCGTAATAGATGGGCAAGGAAGAGTTGCCTCCGCTAAGCGATACGCCCACAATCCCGCAGCACTCCCGCAGCTCCTCCGCCCCAATCATAACCCCCAATACTCTCCTTGTATTCTTTTTATCTCTGCGACTCTATTTTTGACTGCCGCTTTAGCCTCCATTTTTGAAATTCCGCAATCGCACTCAAAGTCACCGAGCAGTGACGCCAGCACGCACCACACGGATTCCGTAAGTCCGCTCAGCGAGTAGCCGCCTTCAAGCGCTAGGACCATTCCACTGCCGCTCGCAATCTCCTTTATGATTTCAGTGAGGACGCCGAATGTCTCTGAGGAGACTCGCATGCCCGCCAGCGGGTCCGTCTCGTGTGGGTCGAAGCCTGCGGAGATGAGCACGAACTCCGGGCGGAACTCCACTGCTATCGGCTTCAGCACCTCTTGAAACACGTAAACGTATTCGGCATCGCCGCAACCTGCGGGCAGTGGGACATTGACCGTGAAGCCACGTCCGTCGCCGCTTCCCGTCTCGTCGAACCAGCCCGTGCCTGGATAATAAGGATACTGATGCGTTGAGAAGTAAAGGACGCTAGCGTCGTCGTAGAATGCGCTTTGCGTGCCGTTGCCGTGGTGGACATCCCAGTCCACGATTAAAATCCGCTTAAGCCCTCGCCGCTTCAAGTGTTCGGCGGCGAGCGCCACGTTGTTGAACAGACAAAAGCCCATGCCTTTGTTTCGTTCAGCGTGATGCCCCGGCGGTCTCACAGCGGCGAACACGCTTTCCAAATTGCCATTAAAAACTTCATCAACCGCCTTCAGGACGCCGCCAGCAGCGAGCAGCGCAACCTCGTAAGACGCTGCCGAAACAGGCGTGTCCGGGTCGAGCATCCCGCCCCCCCGCTCGCACACGTTCCGCACGCTCTCGATATACGAACGCTCGTGAACGTATTCCACCTGCTCTAAGGATGCGGGTTCCGGAGAAATCTTGATGAGCCGTTCTAATACGCCTGAACTTTCCAATTTCTCGATTATTGCAATCAGGCGAGCCGCTCTTTCGGGATGATGGGCGCCAGTGTCATGTTTTAAGAAATCAGGATGGTAAACGAGCCCCGTGCGTCTTTTATCGGCGTCAGAAAGCCCTCCGCTCATCACCCACAGGTCGTCCCGAACATTTTTAATACTTGCGGAAACTCCCTTTTAGGCAGCGGTAATTCATCGGTCCTTAATTCAGCCAATCGAACTCGTCGGCAGCGCTCTCACCGTCGCAACGGTCGATGGCGAGGCTTAGTTACTTACTTCGCTCGCCCCGCCTTACGGCGGTGGCGTTCCGTCCCGACGTATAAATAGTCTTGCCCACCCGGTTGACGGCTGAAGACGCGGGAGCAACAACACCTTCTTAAAAAAAGATGTCGGATGATGAGTAAAGGGGGAAAGAATGCCGCACTCTCATGGCGTGAGAAGGAAGACGAGGAAGAAGTTACGGAAGAGCGTCCGGGAGCGAGGGTTGTCTCGGATAAGCAAGGCGATTCAGAAGTTCGAAGTGGGGCAGAAGGTTCACATCGTTATAGATTCGAGCGTGCACAAAGGCATGCCGCACAAACGCTTCCACGGACGCACCGGCACCGTTAAAGGTAGGCGGGGTCGCGCATACATCGTGGAGGTCAGGGATGGTAACAAGCTGAAACTGCTTTTCGTCCGCCCTGAGCACTTGACGCCACAGAAGCTTGCGTAGGGGCGTATTGCTTCGACGCTGGAGCCCGGCACGCTTGGCAGCGGTGAAGTAGCACAGCGATGACAAGGTGTTGCCCAGCATAAAAAACAAGCAACACGAGGGAAAATAATCGCCGCCGTGGCGGCTACCGACGGTCAACACATCATTCCTGCTAATAGCCAAGCAGCCGTCGCAGCTCCCTTGCCTCCTCGTTCTCGGGGTCAATCTTTAAAATCTCGGCAAGCTCGCTCTTCGCAGCAGCGACATCGCCACGCTCGAGCAGTGCGATCGCCAAGTTGTAACGAGCTTCCACGTATCTTGGATTTTTCTGGATTGCCTTTTTGAACTCCTCAATGACGGCATCGAACTCGCATACGCCATCATCATACAATTTTCGCAACGCAACACCCTTCCTGACGTGCGCCTCGAAGTAACTCTCATCAAGCCTCAAAGCCTCATCGAACTCTTCCAAAGCCTCTCTCGGCTTCCCGGCAGCGAGAAGACACACCCCTAAATAATAATGAGCTTCTGCGTAGTCCGCATAAAGCTCTAACGCCGCCCGGAGCTCTGAAATTGCGGCGTTCAGCTCGCCACGCTGCGCAAGCCCTAATGCCCTCTCTAAATGCGACGCAGCCTTGAGACGCAGCTCACTAACTTCCATTCAATAGCCCCTTAAAACTATCTGCTTTATGAACAAAAAATGCTCCGGCCGGGATTTGAACCCGGGTCGCCGGCTGTCTTCAGGCTTCTGAGAATGCAGAAGCCCACGAAAGGCCGGAATGATTGGCCGGGCTACACCACCGGAGCACTATCCGAAAAGGGCGGCGAGCCCTTCCAGCCCTGACTTCTCCTCTTCTTCCTCCTTCTCCTCCTTTTTTTCCTCCTTTGGCGTCTCTGCTGCTGCCGCTGCGGGTGCTTCCGCCGCTGCGGGTGCTTCCGCCGCTGCGGGTGCTGCTGCGGGCGCTACGGCGGGCGCCGCCGTCACGGCAACCGGGACTGCTGCGCCTTTGGAAATCGCCTCCTCGATGTCGATGCCGTCGAGGGCTGCAACGAGCGTTTTCACCCTCGCAGCGTCCACCTCGATGCCAGCAGCCTTGAGCACGTTCGTCAGGTTCTCCTCGTTTATCTCCTTACCTGCGTTGTGCAGCAGCAATGCCGCATATATATACTCCAAGCGCTTCACCTCCCCTCAACTATCTTAGCTAACGCCTGCGAATATAAATATGCTCTTGCGAGAATAAAAGGCATCGCCTCCTTCTCGTATGTGCAGGCTTCCACTGCGAGGCTTAACGCACGGTGGCATGCGTCCTGTAGCAGGACTTCTATTGTCTCTTTTGTCGGGTAGCGAGCTTCGACGGCGAGAGCGTATGCCGCTCTTGCAGCGTCGGTGAGGAATAGCGGCGCGGTGTAGCTCGTCGGGTAGTCGTCACGGATGGCAAACAGCAGTGAATACGCATTCCCGACGGCGCCGGCGAGGTCTGCAAAGTATTTCTCCTCGTCAATCCGCAGGAGGTCTGGCGTGTAGGTCACTCCATCCTCGTCGCATGCCGCCCGCAAGTCCAACCCCACCTTCACCGGGTAAATCTCTAGCCTTTTTAGTATCTCGGCAATCTTTGGCGGGACTCTTTCTCCTTCCTTCACCACGACCGTCGTCTCTTTTACTACGATTTTTCCCCCCTCGATAGTTGCAGGGATGCCAACGTTTTGCAACTCGCCAACTATGGGACCGGGCTTGAAGGGAGTCGGTCCTTTCTCGACGACGATGTCGCACGGCGCCACGGCGCCCGCCTTTATCGGTGCCGGCGTTTTCCCCTCCTCAAGAATCTTGTAAAGCTTGAAGGCGTCAAGGTTTGTGAAAATCAGTGCAGTCTGGTCTTGCACGTAAGGAATAAGTCCCTCGTGCTTGCTGCCCGCCAATGCCCTCGTAATCAACGAGTTCTTGGCAACCTTTATTGTTATCTTGTCCTTAAGGTCCCGTCTTATTTGTTGCAGTTGCCGTGCGCTTATTTCCCGTATTCCTGCGACGCCCACGGTCTTATGCGCCTCTACCCGCTCCTTCAGCTTCGCTACCTCTTCTTTTTTCCACTCTTTTACCATCGCTCTCCCCTATTGCACTCTTACCGCGTGTCCCATCGTCGTCTTCACATAGACCGCCGCGATATTATTCCAGCCCCCCTCCAGGGCGGATGCCACCCTTTTCACGATGACTGCGGCGTTCTCCGCAATCTGCGACGGCGGCATGTTCTTGTTCCCGATTTTCACGTGCAGCGTCAGCGCCCTCGTTCTCACTCGAACGGTCTTCTCAAGTCTTGATATTATTTGAGAGATGTCAGCGTTCGGCGGGACCGGCGTCGGCATCTTGCCCCTCGGTCCGAGAATCGTGCCAAGCGTCCTGCCTATCTGCGGCATGAGCGTTGGCTCAGCGATGAAAAAATCAAAATTCTTCGCGAGCTCTCTCGCCTTCTTCTTGTCGATATCCTTCAACTCCTCAGGCGTTATTACCTCCAGCCCGGCTTGTTTCGCACGAAACGCAAGCTCGCCGCTCGCAAACACCAATATTTTCGGCTCTCTGAACTTGTGCGGCACGACGACGTCGAGATTTATCCTATTCTTTGGCTGATTCATATCCACGTCTCGCAACGCTATCGTCAAGTCCACGCTCTCTAAAAAGTTTCTCTGCTTCGACCTCAGCGCCTCTTTGACCGCCTCTTCCAAACCGCCCTCATCTATCATTGCAAACCCCCTCTACTCGAATATGTTGTCGTATTTGCCCTCGTCAATCTCCTTTTGCACGAGCTTTGGTGGCTTCCCGTCAACCTTCACGCCCATGCTCACGCAGGTGCCGATAACCTGCTTCACCGCCTTTTTTACCGAATCGGTGAGCATCTGCGGCAACTTCATCCTCGCAATCTCCACGACTTTCTCCATCGGCAGGTCGCCCACGAACTCTAACCCACTCTCTCTTTTTGCCTTTTCTATGCCAAGCTCTTTTTTTATGAGCGCTGATGTCGGCGGCGTCCCCACCTCAATCTCGAACTTGCCCTTCTCCACGATTATCTTGACCGGCACCTGCATGCCCTCGAATGCCCTCGTCCTCTCGTTTATCTCATCCACTACCGCCTTTATGTTCACGCCGAGCGGTCCTAACGCCGGTCCGAGCGGCGGTCCCGGCGTCGCCTTCCCCCCTTCGACCAACACCTCTACTACTTCCGGCATCGCCTTCCCTTTAAGCTTTATATCAATCTCAATTAACTTTCAAGCCTTAAGCCAGCGAGAGCTGCATTTTCTTTCTCTATTCCCACACGACTCTTCAAAAATACGAAGAGTCCCAGTTTTATAAAAATGTCGCAAGAGAGCCACCAGCCTATCACGCAGGCGCTCCTTGAAAGGCTTGAAGGTTTAGGCTTAAAGGGAACCACGATGGTAAATGAAAAGGCACGAGAGAGAACGCCGACGGAAGAGTATGGAAAAGGCTTCAAACGCATGCCCGCAGTGGAACTCAAAAACACAGAGGAATAAGGGAGCAGTTCCTAATAAAGCCAAAGTTAGCTGGCGTTGAGCATGTAGTGCCCTACCTTTATATAGTCAGGCGCGAATTGAAATTTACGCGCTCATCCTTTGGAAGAGTGAGCTCGAAAGCCGGGAGACTGAGAGTATTTGCACTAATTGGGTGGAAAGGGAAAGAGCAGGGAGTGAAACGAGAAGGGGAAGGTCTTTGGCTATTTGTTTCTTGGCGTTTTGGGTTTTCGTCGGCGTTACATCCGCAGCGACGATCTACGTGCCTGATGACTACGCAAAAATCCAATGGGCGGTGGATAATGCTACCACGGGCGATATTATCATCGTGGAAAGCGGCACCTACCACGAGAACGTGATCGTGGACAAGCAACTCATTTTAAGGGGTGTGGACACGGGTTTCGGAAGGCCTGTTATAGATGCGAACTACCTTGGTAGCCCAGTTACGTTGAGTGCGGATGGGATTACGCTTGAAGGCTTTGAAGTAAGACACTCAGGTGAGGTTCTTGGTTCTTTTGATTGTGGAATCAAGGTATGGTTTTCAAACGGCAACGTCGTTAGGAACAACACCATCAGAAACAACTTCGACGGTATCCTCAACTGGAATTCCAATAACAGCACCATTACAAGCAACACTGTCATTAACAACCACCATTTCGGCATTACCAGCTGCGTCGGCTCCAGCAACAACATTGCGGGCAACACCGTCGCCAACAACCAGGGCAACGGCATTGCTATCCATGGTTCCAGCAATACCATTACGGACAACGATGTCACCAGTAACCTCGGCAGCGGCTTATACCTCTCCTATTCCAGCAACAACACCGTTACAGGCAACACCGTCAACCTTAACGGTAAAGGTGGCATCCTTCTCAAGGGTCCCAGCAACACCATTACAGGTAACATCATCAGCAACAACGGCGGCACCGGCATGTATCTCTACGTCTCCAGCGGCAACAACATTATAGGCAACATTGTCGACAACAACCATGGCTATGGCATCCGCATCGATAATTCCAGCAATAACAATATTATAGACAACAGCGTCAGCTATAATAGTGACGGTGGCATTTACCTCACCTTTGTTGGTATCGCCACCGATTACGGCAGCAATTGTAACAACATTACAAACAACATCGTCAGCAGCAATGGATATGACGGTATTTTTCTCGAGGAATCCAGCAGCAACAATATCATAGCTAATACTGTCGTCAACCACGCCCACGGCAACGGCATTGTCCTCTGGAATTCTAACTACAACAACATTACAAGCAACACTGTTTGCGCCAACAACGTCTACGGCATCTATCTCCACACCCATTTCCATAATTCTCATAGCTCCAGTAATAACAATATCACGGATAATATTGTCAGCAACAACGCCCTCGGCTTTTACCTCTACGATTCCAACAGCAACAACATTACAGGCAACACTGTCAGCAACAACGACTATGAGGGCGTTTATCCCTACAAATCCAGTGGCAACAAAATCTATCTCAACAACTTCATAAACAACGCTGATAACGTTCGTTCTTACGAATCAACTAACATCTGGAACTCTACCGAGATAATCAAATACAAATACAAAGAAGAGGAATACAAGAACTACCTGGGTAACTATTGGAGCGATCACGACTGCGTGGATAGGAACGGGGATGGCATTTGCGACGACGCTTACGGTATTGACGGTGACTGGGACTACCGCCCACTGGTGGAACCTTTTAATGCACCCCCCTCGGTTGAAATAGCAACGGACAAGGACGAATACGAAGCGGGCGATGTCATGCGCATCAGCATAACGCTAAGGAACCCCCCGACGGGTATAACGCTGGAGGATTCGCCGACGGAGGAGCGAGACGTGGTTTTTCGGTGGTGGCTTGAGTTTCCGGACTACGGGCTGAGTTTTTCAGTCGTGGAGACGATGCTGACGCTGCCTGTGGGCTACGAACGAGTGTTCACATTGCGCTGGACGCTTCCTGATTTCGGCGTCTCGTTCCATGCCACGTGGCACGTTGCACTTTACGACGCTGAAACGCTCGGGCTCCTCAGCGAGGACACCGCCGATTGGTGGTTCGTGGGAAGGGGGGCGAGAGTCCACCAGCATTCATTCCAGAAGTAACAAAAGAGAGGAAGGAACCGAGCGAAAAAACGGATTTTACACCGTAATTAAGAGAGTTTGAGTTCCTGTTCTGCCCCCCAGTTCTGCACTGCATTAGACGGTTAAAATTAAGAAAGTTGGTATGTTTTTACTGAATCAGGTCAAGAACCGCTGCTCAAACTCTTTAAGGTGGCGCACCGACCGCTGCACGTCGACAAAGAGCCTCTCCGCTTCCTCCACATGCTCCCTTCTTATCTCCTCGCTCTTCACCTCTTTCGCAAGCTCGAAAGCTGGCGCAATAAGCTGGATCGCATACCGCAGGCTCGCCTGCTCTCCTATCCCCGTTAGGTATTCTAAGGCGTCCCCACTTAGCTTCACTTTTTCGGCTTTCGCCCGTATCTCCAGAATTTTTCTGATTTCGTCCTTGGTGTAGGGCCGTGTGTTGATGATGAGCATGCGGTCGAGCAGATCTAACGGGAGGGCGTGCGGCGAGACGTGGTCCGTTCCTCGAATCTGCGCCATACCACGGTTCGTCGCAAAGACGATGACGGGCGACAGCTCCTGCTCCATAGCCCTATTCAAGAACGCAAATGTTTCGATGTCGAGCATCGAGCACTCGTCTATGAAAACGACGCCCGGAATGATTTCGGCACGCCTCTCCCCCACCATCTCCCGAACGAGCTCGTCAACGCTCCTCCGCACTTCAGGCTCGATTTCCTTGCGCTCCCTGCTGCCGAAAAGCAGGCTGAGGACGCTCGTTCCGCTTCGAGAGTGCGCAACGTCCAACTGGTGCAGCGTCAGCACGTAAACAAACTCCTTGTCCTTTAAAACCGGCCCTTCGGGTGTCGGGAGCACTTGCACGCTGCTCAGTTCTGGCATTTTCTCAGCAACTTCATAACTGCGCCCCAGTTTTATGATGCGCCCGCTGTCGGAGTCTATCTGGATGATGTCGCCGACCTCGACACCCTGCTGCAGAAGCTGCAGCGCAAAGCTCTGGTCCATCGTCAGGCGGCGGCTCTCGTCTTTCGTCGCCAGCTTCATCGTCGCCCGCACTGGGGTCTGCATGTAAGGGTTGTAGGGGTGCGGCTCCTTGTCCACATGCAGCTCCTTGACCTCCCCCTCATAAATTTTCCGCATCTCTCGCACACGCACGCCAATCGCTTTGCGAAGCGTCTGCGTCAGGAACTCTGTCTTCTTAATTTCGGCGGAGAAAATCTCGCTCGCTGCTATTGGCACGAACGGGACGTCCCTGCCGAGCTCTTTGGCGATGCCGATGGCGAGGGCGGTCTTTCCCGTGCCGGGCGGCCCTGCGATGAGCACTGCTCTCCCTGCGAACTTCCCATCCTTAACGAGCCTCACGACCAAGCCCGCTGCCTTTCTGGCTTCGAGCTGCCCTATCATGCCGTCGCCGACTTCCTTTGGTTCTAACCCTTCTAATCCCAGCCCGGAAATGTGCGAGTGCGCCGCTATCCGCTCCCACTCACTCAAAGACTCGGGGATTTCTTGAATATTTGGCATCGCCAATCCCTCCATCTCCGTTTTAGCTCTGTAATTAACTTTATATTTACATAACAGTAAGCATTTAACTTGATTGGAGCGGAAAGATTGCATAAAGCAGAGATGAAAATGGGGAGTCGTGGATGATAGATGCCTGCGGAGAAGGAGGAAGGTTTATTTAAATCCTTGTTTGAATCAGCACCAGATTTTTTCATACACATCCTTGACACCAAGGGCAAAATCATCAAGACCAGTCCTGCCATACTAAAGGTTAGCGGTTACTCGGAAGAAGAGATGGTCGGCAGGTTTCTTGCAGACTTCTTCACCCCTGCCTCGCGGAAGATATTTGAAGAACAGTTCCCGGAGCTCCTTGAGACGGGATACGCCCGACAGGAGGTAGAGTTTGTTTGCAAAGATGGACGGGTCATAACGGTTGATTGCTCCGCCTCGGCCTTGCGCAATGAAATGGGCGAGATTGAGGGTATCGTGGCGTTCCAGCGTGATATCTCCGCTCAAAAGGAAGTAGAGGGGGCATTAAAGGAAAGCGAGGAGATATTAAAGGCGATATCCGATGCAGCGCAAGATGCAATCATAATGCTCGATGATTATGGGAACGTTACTTATTGGAACAAGGCTGCTGAAAGGATTTTTGGGTTTAAAGCAGAAGAGATCATAGGCAAGGAATTACATATGATATTAGCACCCCCCTCTTACCGTGATAAATATCGTAAGGGCATAGAAAAATTCAGGAAAAGCGGAGAAGGACCTGTGATAGGCAAAACTCTTGAGCTAAAGGCATTGAGAAAGGACGGGACGGAATTTCCAATAGAACTTTCAGTTAACAAAGTGAAAATGAGAGGTAAATGGCATGCCATAGGCATAGTCCGTGACATTTCTGAACGCAAACGGGTGGAGGAGAGGCTGCGGGAAAGTGAAGCTAAGTTCCGCACTTTAGCAGAGACCACTCCTGCCGCTATCTTCATCTATCAGAACACTAAGATACGTTATGCCAACCCGGCTTGTGAGACGCTGACCGGCTATACTGGTGAAGAACTGCTTGAAATGAATTTCTGGGATATTGCACACCCGGATTTTCGGGAATTCATTAAAGAACGCGGACTTGCACGTTTGCGAGGCGAGGAGGTTCCCAGCCACTATGAAATTAAAATCCTCACGAAATATGGAGAGGAACGTTGGATAGACGTGGCAGGGGCTCTCGTTGAGTTTGAAGGTCAACCTGCTGTGATAGGCACGGCTTACGACATCACCGAGCGCAAGCAGGCTGAGGAGGCAATTATAAAATACGCCGCAGAACTGGAAGAAGCGAACCGCCTGAAAACACTTTTTCTGGACATCATCCGTCACGACATTAAAAATTCAATTGCAGTTGCTTACGGTTATGTGGACCTCCTGATAGGGAAAGAAACCGATGAAACTAAGAAAAAATTCCTTGAAACCATTCAAAAAAGTCTTGATAAAGCATTGGATATAATGGAGAACACCTGGAAGCTCTCATTGTTTGAGAAATTGGAAAGTATTGAGAGAAAGAAAATAGACTTGAAAATTATGCTGGAGGATGTTATTAAAAGCTTCAAGCCTGAAGCAAGAGAGGAAGGAATTATTATTGAAAATGAAGTCACTGAAAGCATGCCAATCAAAGCCAACGAAATACTTGAGGAGGTCTTTTCCAACCTCATCTCCAACGCTATCAAATATGCAAGTGAGGGGAAGAAGATTATAATCAAGAGCGAGGAAAAAGAGAGCTCTTGGAGGATAAAGGTCATTGATTTCGGACCCGGAATTGAAGATGAGTATAAGGAAGCGGTTTTCGAAAGATTCAAAAGGAAGGAGAAGAAGGGGGTTAGAGGCTCTGGTTTAGGGCTTGCCATTGCAAAAAGAGTCGTGGAGCTCCATTCCGGTAGAATATGGGTCGAAGATAACCCCAAAGGCGGAGCAGTTTTCGTTGTAGAACTGCCAAAGGGCAACCTTTGAAGGTCCCTAAAAGAATCCGTCTAATTGTGAATACCATAGCATTGGCAATTCCATAGCTACTCACCTGCCCAGAATTAAAGGCACCACATTTACCGCAAGAAAGCTCATACTCTTCAGGGATGAGATGAATGGCGTAAGATGCCGAAAGTGCTATATGACATTGGGGGCAGGAAGGGGACGAGATGCGGAGGAGGACTAACACCTTTAAACTGAAGCC
>QMVQ01000003.1 GCA_003661185.1 Candidatus Alkanophagales archaeon
AAAAGCTGTCGAGAAGGCTAATCAAGAGCTGGGAATAGACTACCTCCGACTGTGGACAAATATAGAGACTGCATGGCTAGGATGCGAGATCGATACTACTGAAATGACTATAGGAGAAGTATTAGAGATCCTACCCGAGAGGATAAAAGCAGCCTCAGTAATACTCAGTAAACTGGAGAAGGTATATAGGAGAAAGATCTACTACCAACTAGATAGGCTCACTGGAGGCATAGGAATCTACATAGGTCCATATGCGCATCAATGGATCATATGGTGATGACAGAAACATTGTCAATAAAGAGTGATGATAATCTCAGTTGTGTATAGCGATTAAACACTGTAGCTATTCCTCAGAATCGTTATGATTTACCTTAGGTTGAGCAGGACTCCCACTATAGTAGAGCAATGTACTGAAGCAGAGGAATAATAAATACTCTAATCAACTCAAGTTCTCTAACCCATGAGTTTTACTAGTTCATTAGCTCTCTCTGAAGTTACAAGTAATTCAAATTGAATAGAATTGAAATATAGACCACTTTATTTTATGAGAAAACCACGTTTCTCAGTTGATCTCAACTTGTGAAAGAGGACTGAATACACGTATTTTGTAGTGATATATTTGTGTATTTAATCGCCTATACGCAGAAAGATCGAAAAATCGAGGTTGAATAGAATTGAAGAGAGAAGGCAGATTTGTGAGAAAATCCCTTGTCTCAACTCAATTACTATGGTCTCAAATTAATTTCAAAAACTATTAATATATTAATGATATGTGTACAGAATTGAGAAATCATCAATCAAGATTGAGAATAGTACATGAATTCTTAATTCCATCATTAACTAATGCGGGTTGATCGTAGAAGGTATAGAAGGTAAGAAGTATTCTAGTGTTCTATATCTAGATTTACTGGTTTTAATATTTCCATACACTAAGAGAGTATTGCATATAAGGTAATGAAAAGCAGATAAAGAACAGAGTAACTGAAATTAGAACATGAAAGTAAGAACTGATTTCAAGTGGAAAAAGGAAATAATCAAAGATTAAAGGAAGAACTTAACTCTTCCTCGCTAGCTCTCTCAACTGATCTAGTAGTTGTGGATTTTCTCTGAGTAGATCTATTAGTTCATAAATTCTCTTCATCAACTCTTTTCTCCCCAATCAATTTCTCCCTTTCAAGGAATAATCTATATAGTGGAAGAGCGGGCAACAGATATCGCATGAGGGAGAGAGCTCCGGCAATTCATATAAGATGAGTGTAGAGAGAGATTGTATAAGAAGAAACTCCCTAGTTGATTCTGTTTCACTATATTCAGAGCAGTTATCAAGTATACTCTGGAGGAGAGGAAGAGGTCAAAAAGATAGTTTTTATCATTGAATTCAACTAAGTAGTTACAATCTCCCTTAACAACTAATTTAAACATGTACGGGTTCCATTTATGGTGATCGAATGGCAATTTCGGATCTAGCAAGGTTGATAAAGGGGGAGTGTGGAGAACTGAAACTAGGGATCATATTCAAGAGGATAAGGAAGATAGATGCTAAGATGAGAAGGGATGTTCTAGATGGAGGCTTGATTATGCACAGAAGTTCGGAAGGAGCTAAGGGAGCTTGAGAATAGAGCTGATAGGCTCACAACCGAAGTGGTCTTGAAGTGTACTAGGCTTCGAAGGAAAGTTGAGAAATATCTTAAAGATTTTGTTTGAAGAGAGGTAGTAGTTTCTAATCCCTATTCCTTGCACTAGCTCTCAATTATCTTTTAGTTGCTTCTTGGGATAACGGTCTAGACCGTTATCCTAGCCGTTATTCTGACCGATGAGAGGGGAATCTCAGTAGAGAAGGATACGCCCAACTCTTAAAGATTACCTTCCTCAGAACCTTACCGGCCGGAAGCCTCAACACGACTATTCCCATAGAGATATGTGAAATTCCTCTTATCTATTAAGACTTAAATAATATTTTTCGGTATGAAGTCGTGGATGATTATAGGTCTGGCCCTGCTGAACATCCTGTGGGAAAAGGTGATGATGTGAATCTTAAATGTGGAGCCCGCCTCATTTGATTAACCATACTCAATGAATGCTTCGTACATGGCTATGGCATTTGCAGGCGGGACATCTGGCCCTAGTTCACCGCAGGCTATCAGACCTCCCTCCTGCCTCTTGAGCATCTGAAATATCTCCTTGACATGGTTCTTGACATCCATGGGCGTCCCATATGGTAGGATCTTCTGTCTATCCACATCGCTGATAAAGCATACTTTGCCGCCGAAGAGCCTCCCTACCCTCTTTATCCCTATGACGCTGAGTTGAATGTTCAGTGTATCAGCCCCTATGTCTATTAGGTCTGGGATTATATCGATCACATAACCATCACTGTGGAAGTGGACGAACTTACCATGCTTATGGACAAGGTTGAACATTAATTCATACCTCGGTTTGAATATTCTCCTCCACAGCTCAGGGTTTATCATGAGGCTCTTCTGAGTTCCCCAATCGTCGAAGAAGGATAGGCCGTCCACGTCCATCTCGCACCACCGTCGAATACGCTTCATGTTATAGTCCATGATCATATCGAGTATCCTCTCGAGTTCAGGCCTTCCCATAAGTATATCTATAAGGAGATTCTTGAATCCCCTGAGCCACTGAGCCCTCTCAAAGAGGTTCAGCATATCAGCTATCACGTATTTATCATGCTTTGTCTTCTTGAGGTATCTCTCATATCTGTCGAACCATGGGTCAAGGAGTGGGTCTGGGGGCTCATAATCGTCTAGAGCCTCTAGGTTGGCTAGAGGATGATAGATGACTTGCCCTCCTAGCCCATTATGGAGAACTTTCCAGACGACTCCCCAACTATCCCTGTGTATGCCTTTGCTCAGCATGGGTTCCTCCTTCACTAAGGAGAAAACATCAACAATCTGGGCGAAGTCACCTGGATACCTCCTCAGTATGGTTCTTGTAATCTCTGGGTTCTTGATCGCGAAGGCTGGGTCGATCGCGTGGAGTATTGGGACTCTATCCGGTCTCTCGAACTCTATCGCTCGGATCACTCTCTCTCGGCCTTCCACATCTCTCCCTCCTCAGCATGATTGCGGGTTCCTACATACGTAGACGTTGATAGATCTACGTATGTATTCATTACCCATGTTTATCCCCCAAGCCCGACTATGGGAGCCACTCATTTTCTCCTAACTCCCTCATCGAGGTCGAATACCGATGAACCTAAATACTCAGGGGTATTTAAGTGTTCCGAGCTTAGACATCCATACAACACCGGCTTATCTGTTAGCAATCAGATACCTAAACCTACGAACATCTACTAATACCTACGAAAAACGAAACTGTTACACTAGGCATTAATAGGGTATTAAACTTGCGGCCTTTGCTATCATGACCATCCCAGCGGCGACCATGATGACGAGTCCCTCCCCTAAGGTGATTCCCGCAACTACGGTGGCTCGGTTCTCTCTCCAAAACTTTGCACTAAAGATTCTCTCTAGAACCTTCCCCACGATTGAGCCTACCATCATTGTGAAGGCGTAAGGTACAGGAACCATACAACCTCCAGCTAGAGCGGCCACTGGTATCGGTATATGGAGTAACTCGAAGACTGCATATAGTCCTGTAACCGTTAGGAAGCTATATAGCGCCAGCTCTGGATGGAATAGCTTGAATGTACGTGAGATCCACATAGATTGGAAGGAGGCTTGAACCGGCCAGAAGATACTTACTCCCGGATACATGGCTGAGGGTATCGGGGCTATCTTCCAGAATCTTGCTATGACCACAAATGCGTAAATGAGGGAGACCGGGAAGAAGATTAACCATGTCTTTATGAGATTCCATTTACTTGCCCCTGTGAGATCGCAGACCTTAAACCACGTGCACCACTCAGCTGGTGGACATGTTGGGCCTAAGACGTATAGGGGTGCAAACCAGCCCCTATGACCGGTGTAATTGATTGCTGAAAGTGTTATTTCCTTTATGTATGGTACTGATACCATTAGGCCTGTTAGGCCTATGACCCTTGTTATACCTATACCAACTAGAAGGGACCAGGGAACTGAGAGGAGGACCGAGACCCAGATTGGTAGGTCAGGTGCTAAGATATAAGTCAGGACGACCGAGCCGAAGGCGCTGGCAACGTAGATCATAAGGAGCTTCAGGACCTTACTGGTTCCCTTCAAGCTCTTAACTCTGAGAATGCCTAAGAACTGTTTGGGTCTTAATATTAGAGGGGCGAGACCTATAGCGATCATTATCCCTATGAGGGGAGACATCCAGTTGAATAGAATTGATCTCTGCCAGGACATGCTTATACTCATGCCTGGAACCCACTGTTCGGCGAATGTTCCGAGACCGCGTGACACTAGGAACCAGTTACCGAAGAAGAAGAGGGCCATGGACCCTGCGAGCATACTTAGGGTCACTCTTAGGGGGAGCATGAAGCCAGCAGCCAGTAGAACTATATCCGTGCCCACTCCGAAGGAGGCCCCCGGAAAGGCATGGTGGATATACTTATTCAAATCTATCCACGGGATTGGGATTATCTCTACCGTGTATCCGAAGATCTGGGCAATGAAAGGAATCCCGTAGAGTAGCGTAGCATAACCCGTCGAGATTAATGCGCTGAGAGCGAAGATTTTCGACTTCTCGGTTCCTCGTTCAATAAGTGCGACTATACCGTCGGCTATCGGCTTCTGTAGGGGGAATGGAAGTATCTCAATCTCTCCATAAAGGCGCCATGCGATGAGACCTAACGATATGTTTGCAGAGATCGATAACGCTTGGCTACAGAGGAATACCAAGATCGGTAGAAGCCAGCTCCAGCTAAAAAACTCTCTCATGAGCCACGTACTCGGGTCTAAAGGGGCGTAGAATGGTGGTATTGCATTGTAGATCCCGAACATCTTGACTATGGGCGAGTTCCTATAATATATAGCATAAAGGAGGTTAAGCCAGAGTAGAGGGCTACTATAAGCTAAACTTGAGATCAAGAATACTATCGTCGCTAAGTCCTTTCTGAATCGTCTACCTGAGAGCTTAGAGATCTCAACCGCTAGGATGAGAGTGACCCACTGGACCGAGACTATTATCCCTATATTGTACGTGACTAGGTATAACCATACACAGATTGGTTGGAGGACGAGAATCGCATAGAGTATTGGGATTAGAAGACTCCTGAGGTTTTCCTCTCCTCTACGTCGGTTCATGAGTCTCATCCAGTCCACGCCTCTTATACTTTAACCTATCCTCAACCTTCAGCGTTGACCACAGAATAAAGCGTTTTCTCAAGTCGTCTATGAAGGGCCTACTGAGAATCTCCCATGTAGCTCTATCCCCAGTCAACCTTTTTAGCTGGAGTTCAAACTTGAACTTACCCTCCACTTCCTCAACAGCGCGTAGGTGGACTCTCTGCTTCACACCACACTCATAGGGTGCAAGGAAGACCTCTGCAACGATCTCATGAACAGTCTTCCCAGCCTCCAACTTACTCTTATAGGATATATTTGAGACATTGAAGAGAGGCGCCCGTTCAATCCTATGGGAGTGGAAGTACTCATAGAGGAAGGAGAGCTCTCCCTCAATGTCCTCCTTAGGGGTGACGAAGGGCAGAGGGATCGTCCACTCAGTTTCAGTGGCCTTAGTTGGGACCCTCCACTTCCTCTCTAATGATGGAGTTATGAGCTTGCTAGACTTCCACAGGGGATAAATAGAGGGGACTATCGCGCTGAGTATCGTGAGTATAAGTACCATGATTGACGGGGTTGATGAATAATTTACCGCTGGTAAATACTGTGAGGCCACCCTCGTTATCCCAACTCCGACTAGATACCCCATAGATGCCCCTATGAGGCCATATACTAATGATTCGGCCATGAAGGTCAGGGTGATGGCGAGAGGTGACGCTCCTACACAGTTCATGATCATTATCTCTCTCACTCTCTCATATATGGAGGTTAGAAGAGTATTGATCACCGAGAGTGAGACTAGGAGAAATGGTATAAGGAAGAACTGCCAGTTCCTCACACCTAAGACAGCGGTTCTGGAGAGGAGGATAGTCTCCCTCCCAATACACCTATAGACCTCGAGGTCGTAGAGGCTATAGAGCTCCAAGGAGACCCTCTTAACGTGCGTTGAGTTCTCACATTTGATGGCCACGGAGACCGTCTTCCCTCCAAGCTTGATGACAGTCCTATATGGAAGCCAGATCACCTCTTGGGGCTCTAGGTGAGTCGTCAACCTTCCTGGAACTATCTTAAGCGGTAAGAAGTGGTTAGAGAGATCGAGGTCTCTGATCCCCTTTATAACCTCAGCATCTATTATGCCGACTACTTGAATCGGTTTGCCCTCAAGTGTTATGGTTACCGGGAGATCGTTGTATGATATTCCAAGAAGGGAGGCTGTCTGAGTCGTTATCACACAGACATCGGCCTCATAGTCCTCGAACCACCTTCCATGGATGCTTGAGTTGAGTTCAGGGAAGAGTTTCAGGTCATTTGCTGTTAATCCGCATACCCCTCTGATCTGAATCTCATTACGCCCGTACCTTAGAGTGAAGGCTAGAGAGGAAGGATCGGTCTCCGTATATAGCCAAGCCCTTGGGGCCAGGATATACCCCTTAAAGCGGCTCCTCAAGGTGCTCAATAAGGTCTCACTGATCCCCACTTCCAAATCTCCCCAGTTGATATACTTCACTAAGACCCCTTCATAGTTACCATGGCCTGAGACATAGATGGGTCTAGGAGTTGTAGAGATCGAGAATGAAGAAAAGAGTATGAGGCTTGTCGTTAATAGGATGAGAGAGATGATCAATAAGGAGGATCTTAACCTCCTTCTTCTGAGCTCCTTGGCGGCTAGTGAGAAGAGAAAGCTGATTTTGGAAAGCTCCTCTAGAAGTCCAGCTTCTATATCCTCATGCTCTCTCTTAGCAGTACCCATAGCATTTGAGAGAATTGAGGAGAAGAGGGGAGTCACCAAGATTAGGGTGAAGAGACCGAGTAAGAGCATAAGGGGATCTGTGGCCAGTACGAAACCGGGGTGTAGGAGGTTAAAGAGTGACGCACAGATCATAAAGATGACGGTTATTGATAAGATCCTTCTGATTCCGGTTAGGGTTAAGAAGGCTCTCTCAATTATGATTGAGAGAGGAATTAAAAGCGCCGAGAAGAAGACAGTCACGTTTATGACATCGTTCTTCATCCTGACTATATTTACATAAAACTCCCTCTCCATTGACCAGAGAGTTATTGCAGCCTCATAGGCCTTTACATAATCCTTACGCCTTCGGGCATCGAAGAATATCTCCAAGTAATGTTGTTCTCCACTAGGAGGCGGGATCTTCATACCATACCTTAAGAGAACCTCTTGCCGAGAGGATCTGATCCTATAGAAGTCCTCTACATACCTGAGGATCGTGGTTGTTAGAATTATTTGTTCACCAGGGTTAGCTGTGAGACCCTTGCCGAGCGGGCTCTCCTCACTTGAGTTAACAAGTAGACACAGCGGGTACTCGAGTTCATAAGATGCATGCACCATCACCTCAATCGGGACTCCACTCGGCACATAGATCACGGCTATGGAGTCTCCTCCAGCCAAGAATTCATAATCATAACCCCAGTGGTCCGGTGGGGAGTGTGTTCTATGGTCATTCACCTTGATGAAGAGTGAGTGGTCAATAGGCTCATTAAGCATCCTTGGATCTCCAACATCGAAGAGGATTATGCTCCCACATGGGAAGATTGTGAAATACCCAAAGTCGAACATCTCACCCTCAACATTAAGCCTACTTCCGCTGTAGGCGTATCTACCGAAATCGGGCGCGTATGTTACGGTTCCTGTTTCTTCATCGATGAGGTAGGCACGGATCTCCCACGGATTGGAGCTTGCACTCTGAGCTAGGCCAGGTATGAATATGCGACCTTCTTCATCAGTGATCGATAGGATATATAGGCCACTGGATGGGAGGTACCTCGGTATCACCCCAGTCTCATAATTCCGTACGCAGACAATAGCATTCTTGACGGGGACGTACCATCCTGTCCACTCGTCGTATAAGCATATCCTTCCTGTAAGGTCGGACCACATCCCGCCGAAACTCCAAGGTTCGAGATACTTGGGTTGGAGGTTCGGTGTGTCTGCAAGCTCATATATGAATTCAGCCACGAATTTGAACTGAGTCTCTAGGTTTTCCATGTTGATGTGATCGACTGTGTCCATCGGGGTCTGCCAAAACCTTCTGAGGGTTTTGCACGTGACTATGCTGAATGATGGGCAACCAGCCAAGCTAGCAACCTCTGACTCTAACGGGATGAGGGTACTAGGCATGAGCATCTGCCAGTAGGCATACTCACTCAGACCCTCCTCATGAATGTTTATGGTCAACCCGGTACTGGCCTTAACCCTCTGAACAATCGTTGAGATATACTGTGATGCCCTCCTTAAGAGTCTTGCTGGAAATTGATAAAGGGAGTATAGATATCCATTTGCCAAGAGAGCTAAATCAGTCGCTTCGCTGCTGATATCTAGGTTTATCCATAAAACTATCTTCCTCCCAAATTCCTCCCATTTTCCCCTAACCCAATCGTTTAGGAACCATCTCGCACCGGTTAAGCCGAGATTATGACCCGAGACAGCGAGGAATATTATGGAATATCTGGGAACTCTCAGGGAAAAGCGTCTGGCTAACTCTAATAGGAAAGCCACTCCACATGACTCTTGAGCTCCAGGCGAGATAGCCGGGATCACGGAATGGGAATCGTAGTAAGCGCTGATCACTATATATTTATCCTGATACTCCGATCCCCTAAGAAAACCAATTATGTTATAGGCCGCCACACTCCTCCACGTCATGTTGGAGCTTATCTCGGCCGAGACATCCCGGTAACGAGCTATGATATCCATTAGCCTACTCGCGGTCTCGTTCACTGCATAGAATCTAGGAAAGTGGAAGGGAACCCTTGAGAGGAACTTCAACTTAGCCTCCATCCTATTGGTTGTAGATGGAGCCGTGAATATCACAGCTTTGGCCCCGAATTCCGCTGCCTTAAGCCATAACGAACCGGTATTGAAGCCCATGAGAACTATGCTCCCATTCAGGTCAACCAGCCCGTCCATCTCTCCTTCCCAGTAAATGAGCCTCCCGGTAAGTGACCGGGTGGTGCACGTAGCCACAAGGTTCGGCCAGAGTGAGTATAGGTTCAGGGTTCCGAGGTTCTCTCCATCGGCTGTGAGCGTGATCCTCGCCCCATAATCGATGGGGACAACTATCTTAAAGGTATGAAGCTCTACATTCTCTTCACCCAGCACTCTCTTGAAGTACTCCACTATGTACCTTTGGGCCTCATAATATCCCTTGTAACCCGGGACTCTCGACTGGAGACTGGATAGGTACTTGATGTGTCTCTCTAAGGATTCCGAATTTACCTGTCCCTCTGCATATGATTGTTGTGTACCTTGTATAAGAAGGAGCTGAAGCACAAGTACTGCCAGAAGTAAGTTACAGAATGAGGACCTCACCTTTAATCCCTCACAGAGCGTGCATGATCGACCAATAAAGGGCGCATATGAACACGATTAAGCTGAAGCCTAGAATCAGACCTGTAGCTAGAGGAGCACTCTTCTTCTCGTGTACCTCCACACCCCCTAAACGGAATGTCAGCAACTTCCAAATAAGAGCTATGATCCACGGCAGGAAGGTTAACGGGCCGAACGCAATTGCTGAGATTATCCCAGCTGGATGTAACATTCTCAATCGAACTACCCTAATACGGAGTATGTAGATCGCCACGACTAGAATGAAGCCAACCACCTCAAATAGGTGGACCGTCTCTCTAGGAGGACCCGGAGTCCAGCTACATCGACCAGGCCTTTCACCGAGCCACCCAGAGTAGGCGCCGACCCAGGCTCCAGCCTCAGCCAGAACTCCGGACATCGAATACTTATTCAACACACCGTAATGGTAACATAAGATTAGGTGCAGAGGCGGAGTCAGTATGATCGGTATGAGAACCGATATGAGGACAGCCAAGATGATAGACCTATCTTTAACCCCGAACCTCTTGCCTATCTTTACCGCCTCGAGTAGTCTAGGGGCGGTGCAAGCCGTCGGGCTTAAGTAGAGTGGCCCGGCACCCCAGAGTATCACACCTGCACTATTTAACGCCCTTGGATTATTCCTTATGAACTGTGATATTGGGGACATGTCGTCTAGGAGGGCCCATCTGAAGTAAACATCCTCCATGAATGCTTGGTTAAAGTTCGTGAAGAGGCCGAAGCTCCCAACCTCCCCTCTGACCCTCGAGGAGCCCAAGACGTATACGACTGCCATTAGGATCTGGAAGAGGATTGACCACCAGATGGGCCAAGAATCTATACCTATACCGATTGAGACGAGAAGAGAATGAAGGAGAAATGAGAGAAGCGCTATTACCGTGAGGGATTTATACAGAGTAAGGCCCTTCTCGCTCCATCTTTCCCTGAGATTCTTCCATATTATCCCCCTCATCTTGAAGAGTGGATAGAGTACGTACCCAATGAGCGCCCCGAAGAATATACTCCTATAACCATAAGAGTACTGCCCCCAGTTCAGCCATCCGGCTGCTCCCACAGTGCCATAGTTTAGAGCTGTAAAGGCACTCCAGATCCATGTTTGGCCTGGGAGGAAAGGCCCATAAATGCCTAAGGCTGTAAGAACCGCCGGGAGGATCATGTAGAGGATGATAAAAAAGAGAACTCCAGAGAATAGGACTTCCAGTGGGATATAATAGGCCGCGCCTATCACAAATGGGTCGAGCATCAGGACAAAAGGCGTCCACGGGATAAACGCATACGGAGTGAGGTCAAAGTGAAGAGGTGAAATATCAAAGGATGGTATAAGGAAGTGTAGCCAATAATTTGGTGTCGTTAGGACTCCAATCAGAACCCCGATCCACAACCATCTGTTCCTTAAGAGGTAAGAGCGACTACTCTCGGTTGGTGATAAGTTTATTATCTCGATGGCTCCAGTCGACATCGGAAAGGGGAGAGATTCGACATCGATATAGGTATGCATCAGGATAATTATAGAGAACGAAATTGAGAAGAGGGCCTGCGAGACGAAGAATAGAATCCAGAAGGCCATAGGCGTCAGCCACGACGCCCAAGGAACCGAAGTACCACCATACCAGAATCCGAGGTATACTATGGGGTTCGTTGGAGCCAATAGTGGATTTCCGTCCTTCATCAGCCATCTAGCGAGCGTTGGGTCGCTGACGTATCCACCAGCGAACCAGTTCAAGGCTGGGTAGATTCCACTCCAGTAGGTCGGTATTAAGCATGAGTTCAAGGCCATTACATAGAGGATCGCCAACTCCTTCTTCTCCTTAATCAACTTCGGGGCGAGAACCGAGAAGAGAGTCGGAATAAAGGCCCAGAAGTAAAGTACAGCCACATCAGGTCCGTAAAGAGCGAATATCCACTTAATGACCCCCGTTCGCTCAGCCCCTGTAGATTCAAAGAGTCCACCGACTATGGTTCCGCCAGTAAATCCAGTTAGGAAAACAGTGATGAAAGTAATAAAGATCACATAGGTTGCTCCGAGGATTAAGGCGCGCCTCACGGAAGATGATATGTTTAGCTTATATTTAAATTTTGCTAACTAATTAGGTTTTGTGGCTGTTTCTTCTTTCTTGAGTCTGGGTTCTGTATCTTTCCCGTTCTCTTTCCTGTTCTATTGATTGTTTAGGTTTATGAGCATGTTGTAGATGAACGCCTTCCTCATGAGTTCTTTTGTGATGTTCTTCATGGTCTTTGCTATGCAGAACTCCCTGAACGCCCTCTTGAAAGTTGAGTATGCTATCTTGACGCTCCATCTCCTACCGTATCGCTTGAGCCTAACCAATCTTTCATGGCCTAGAAGCCTATACGACCTTACAGCCTTTCCCTAACCTCTGAAGGTGTGTCTATGTGGCTATTCTTACGCAGCTTTATAATAGTCTCAACAACCTTAGACTCAGAGAACTCGTAGACCCCTCCTGTCGTATGCCCGTCTCCATAGGCCTTAACAACCCTTCTGTGGCTCTCAGTCTCCTCTAGGAGCCTTGGGAAGACCTTTGAGTCGTGGACATAATCGGTTGTGACTTCCATCGCCACAACCTCCCTAGTCTCGACGTTCACAGCAAAGTGAACCTTGACCTAGCGTTTTTCCCTCCCATGGTTCTTCTCAACCCATCCACCAGCCCTATGAACCCTAACTCCAGTCAAGTCCACAGCTATAACTAATGACTCATTAATCCTCTGGAGACACTTATAAGGCGATAGATCCAACCTCAGTATGCGTCTCCTAAGCCCAGAATAGTCTGCTGAAGGAAGCCTAGGAACAAGCCTATGGAGCCCCCTAGTGAAGCCCTCAAGTTGCCTATAAGGCATAAAGAATAGGTAACGAACAACAGCCAAGAACTCCACATAACGATCCGTAAGCTTGTAGGGATAGCTCACCTTACCCCTATTCATAGTCTCTAAGTCCTCATCATAACCATCTAAGAAATCCAGGCTCAGTAGGAGCTCACCACGCCTAATCAAACGCTCATCAACAACCTTCCAATCCATAAAAGAAGAAAAGCACAGCCATAAAACTTATATTGATCCACTTCTTTTCTAGAAACTAGATCTGGTGGGCCTCATGTTGAGAAAAGCAGTAGTTGTTATAGCTCTCATTCTAATCCTATGCTCGCTATTAGCAACAACGATTGAGGTTGAGGGAGAGAACTCTAATAATAGAATAACGGTAGATGGGGATCCAGCTGACTGGCCTGGATCTCCCCCCAGTGAGGTGAACACTGGTTGCTGGAGTGAGGGGGTCTTCATATGGAGAGATGAGGAGAACGATGATACGGGTGCGGCTGGCCTTAAGGGGGGTTACGTCTATCCAGATCTACCAGATTACTATAGTTACCCTGGGCTTAGTGGGGTTGGTGGGGAAGCCGATATCCGGGAGTTCCGTTTGACCTACGATGATGAGAACCTCTATTTCATGTTCATCCTTGGCAGTATAAAGAGGAAGGAGTCTCTAGCGCTGATCGTGGCAGTTGATACGGATGGTAAGGTTGGCTCCGGAACCGATTGGCTTCCATTCTACATCGATATGACCCTACCCCCGGAGCACCGCTTTGAGTTTGCTGTGGGATACGTGGGCGGCCAGCTCACTATAGTCAAGCCGTACTTGGATTACTTCCGAGGAGAGGAATTAAACGCTAAGGTGGCAGTAGATACCTCAAAGAGATGCATCGAGATATCTATACCTTTAAGGATCACTGGAAAACCCTATGGGACATGGCACCTTTTCGTCGCAGCTGGATGTGGATATCCCGTAGACGATGAGAGTGGCTTCGGCGGACCTGGATCAAATCCTGACGGATTCTACGATTTCTGTGAGATCCTAGAGACAACGGATGAGCAACTAGGCATCTGGACTGACCATCCGGGAGGAGGTTTAAAGAACGGAGAGCCCCAACCGTGGTCTGGTTGGGAGGACCCGGATATCTTCGATCTCTGCTTCAACGGTACTAGGAAGGAACAAGAGGAGTTTCTCAGTGGATGCTCCGTAGATCCCTCAACTTGGGTTAAAATCTCATCCGATGCCATTCTAAGTCTGGTTTTCCCGAGTCCGGCATTGCGCATAAGGTTCCTATATATGAACACCAATCATACGATTGAGGGAGGGATTATTTCGATCTACGTCACGGTTGAGTATCCGAATGGATCCTTATGCCCGGTGGCGAAAGTCAGCGGGACCATAAGAAATGCTATAGTTAAATTCATAAACCTGATGAATGGCACCTATGTCTGCCGTATTGACACCTCTGGGCTTGCAGGATACTTCTCATCGAGGGAATACTCAATGATTATTATGGTTGAGGGGGAGGGCTACGAGCCCGCCCTGACTTACGTTACCTTCAGGGTCGATCCATCACCCTCCTCCATAGTGGCTCCATCCATCCTTGTTCTAATACTAGTAATCGCCGTCACCTGGACTCTGAAGATTCTGATCTCGAAGTGAAGATCAAGATTCTCCCCTCATAGGGTTCTAAGAAGATCCTCAACTTCCCATCCCTAGTGCTGAGCATTGACCCTCTTAGAGCATCGTGATAACAACCGGGATCCACCTCGGTCTCCAGCTTACACCTCCGAGAACTATTGTTCAGGATGACTATAACTTTGCCCTCTCTGCTCTCCCTCTTATACACGAGTATGTTTCTCTTCTCGTCTATAAACATAGTCTTGTATAAGCCATTTATCAAGGCTTTCTCTCTCTTGCGGAGGGATATCAACTTCTTATAGAAATCCCGAAGATCCGCATCCCATGACTCCTCATCCCAGACCATCGTGACCCTACACCCGTGGAGCCCTCTACCTTTAAGTCCTACCTCATCTCCGTAAAGGATCGCAGGGATCCCGATATAGGTGAAGAGGAAGATCAAGGCCAGCTTAACCTTACGTTTATCCCCTTTACAAGATGTCAAGAACCTGTCGATATCATGGTTATCTAAGAAGTTGAACATAAGGAAACAGTATGGTGGTGGCTGAAGGAACCTCAACCTAGCTAGTCCCTTCTCAAATTCTTTCACCCCTATTGATCCATCCGCAAAGAACGATTTGACCAAGTTATAGAGGTCATAGTTCGTCATTCCGTCGAAGCATCCTTCCTCAAACCATGAGGGCGAGTAGGAGATTACCTCCCCAAATATGTAGAGATCGGGTTTAATAATCTTCATCCTCTCTCTGAAGAACCTCCAGAATTTATACGGCACGCCGTGGGCAACATCTAGCCTCCAACCGTCTATGTCAAACCTTCTGACCCAGTGCTCAGCAACCTCTAGCACAAAATCCCAGACCTCTTTATTACTATAATTAAATCTGGGAGCCTCGTAATTCCTGCAGAAACATTCATATGGAGGTGGAAACCTCATCCTCACCTTCCACATCAACTCGTAGGGAAGAAGTCTAGTTAGGTAGTTAATGATCTTGTATCTGAGGGAGAAGGCCGGAAACCTATAGATTATGAACCATCCAGCATACCTTGAACGCGGCCCATTCTTTATTACATCTTGGAAATATTTGAAGAAGAAGCCGCTGTGGTGGAATACCCCATCTACAACAACTTTTATGCCATTTTTATGGGCCTCCCTAATTAGGGCTTCCAAAGCTTCAGCCCCGCCGAAGTGTTGATCGACCTTGAAGTAGTCCCTGACATCATACTTATGGAAAGAGGGCGCATCAAAGAGAGGCGTCAAATAAATTGCATTAACGCCGAGATCCTTAAGGTAGGGCAACTTAACCATAATCCCCTTCAAGTCTCCACCATAAACTGATGAATGCTTAGGGAGTTCACCCCATCTCCTGACCTCAGGAGGATCATTAGAGGGATCTCCATTAAAGAATCTATCAGGCATTATCTGGTAGAATACAGAGAACCTTGCCCATTCCGGAATAGAGAAGTTGCGGTATAGTCTCTGCGGGTCGGCTTCGAAGGGATTGCCACATTCATCCTCTGCTATACGGTCTCTCATATAGTAGAGTCTACGAGACCCATCGACCACTTCGAAGTAGTATCGAATAGATGTCCATGCATTGACCGTACATTCATAAAAATCGAAGAGATCATCGGAATAGAGAAGACTCATCTTCTCCTTCCCGGTTTTATCATCCGAATTATGGTGAAGTATAATGTTCTCTACATCATCTCTTGAGGTTCTGAACCTTATGGTTAGGGCATGCTCCGTTGGAGCTGAGAGATATAGAACTGATTGATCGTGGTATAGGGCCTTCTCGCATATATTCCCATCCCCTTTACAACCACTATACCTCAAGACCTCACCATCTACGAGGGTTATACATGAAACCTTCTGGCCGAGTACTTCCTTAACATGAGGGTTTTCATCGTCAAGAACCCTCTTATAATTGTTTATCAAAAAGCAGTATTGGTGAATTCCCTCTCGAAGGCATACTCTGACGATCCACCTTTCTCCATCCTTTCTCATCGGAGTATTAGTGGACCAAGAATTGAATGAGCCGATCAAGTAAACTGTGTGAATATCTCGCCCTTTCCCTTTAGGCCTATAACTGAACTCCACAAGATACTTCTTAGCGTAATCCCTGACTGGAATTAACCCAAGAACCTTGTATCCCATAGACTCTCCTCAAAAAAGGAAAAAAGGAAGCGTATTTATCGCTTGCGACGTCCTATTAGGAAGCCTATGAGTAAACCAACGACTATCCCTCCGACCAGATAGATGATCTGCATGTTCTTGGCCGTATTGAGCTCGTCTTGAAGAGTGGAGACTTGATCCTGCAGGCTTGATATCTGGTCTTGCAGATCTGAGACCTGACTTTCGAGGTCTGAGATCCTAGATTTGAAACCCTCTATAACACTAGGCATCATTATGCTGTACATGTAGATATCCATGAAGAACCTCACCTTAACGGGAATGTCGTTTGCAGGGTCGAACTCTCCAAGATTGGTCTCCTGCTCAGTCTTTGAGGGAGCGAAGGCTAGGTCAAAGGCGCATGGATCAACCCATTCATCATCGAGCCCACCACCTGGGGCGTCGGCAGTCGGGCTCTTACCTATGGCGGCGAAGATTCCTCCCCTCTGTAGTCCGACCATTATTAAGAAACGCCAGGTCTTTCCTGAGGGGTCACCTATAACTGAGAGCGGAATCCCGAGCTCAATACAGTCTGTATCCGTGTTATTGGCTACGAGTAGAGGAGTCTCGGCTGGATATGTTGTATTTGCCACAACCTTCCACGTTTGGTTATAGACAGCAATACCAGCCCCGGGAACATTACCTGCGACTATCGAGATCCCATACTCCCACCAGGCCCTCTCATCAATAGCTACTCCGGTCCAGCCTGGGAACCACCCAGCTCCAGAACGATCGGCTAGATCCTGGTCTATTCCAATAGATATAGCCGTCCGGTTCCACTGACCATCTGGGAGATCAGCGAACTTGAGTAGCATGTACAGGTAATTCTCATCCCATGTAATCCTGACCTCAACTAGGTCGGCCTCTGTTCCCTGGAAGGCCGTCGGATAGATCCAACTTCCATTCCCTGTGTCATCGCCCACCTCATCGATCCATATGAACTCTCCCTCGCTTATAGTCCAGGTGTTCGGAGTTGTTGGCGCTGTACCCACCCAGTCAGAGGGATCGCCATCGACAGTTATGGTGGATCCTGTAGTAGGCGGCGGTCCAAGGATTCTGATAGGCAACAGTGTAAAGAGAAACAGTAGCAACAACATCGATAGAAGAGCTTTCTCTTTCAAGATTCTATCCCCCGATTTATCTAATAGTTTAAAAGAGATATTTAAGACTTTTGTTATAGGAGATACAGTTAAGATAGGGTTTTTATTAGTGGTCTTTTTAGGTCTTGGTATTCTGAACCCAATAGTAGTCGATGACGTGGTTGCTGGAATTAAATCAACCCCTAAGTCATACCACTAAAACTCAAACTAGTCCGCCTGAATATTCCAGCTTTCTCAATGGGTTCGAGGAGTCACTCAAAAGAACCTACAATAGACCACCTCCAAAAGGGAAGTAGAACACCCCGAAGCCACAAAAACCTTATCTTAATAGTATACCCCTTTAGCATAATTCGAAGCTAAGGTGTTGATTGATCGATCTTCCAAAATTTTAGATCCTTAACGGATATTTTCCATACTTCCTTCCAATATCGAGCATTGCAAGGTAATTCTCTAGCTTCACGTAGTTTGCGACGCTGTTCCCGCATCCTAGGGCATATCCTCCTCCTGGTGCACATTCCCTTATAACCTCTTTCACATACTCCCTTATCTCGGTTGTTGAGTAACGGGAGAGCTTGTCCATATCTATACCGCCGAGGATCGCTATTCGGTCGCCATACTTCTTCTTATACTCAATAACGGGGTATGAGGAATCCTCGAATGAGTGCTTGGCATCTATCTTGAGATATTTTATTATATCCTCCATGAGAATGTCAAGTTTTCCGCAAGAGTGAAGGATAAACGGCTTACCGTGTTTATGAACGTTCTCGACACATCTCCTCTGCCATGGAAAGACGTATTTACGGTAGTTCTCGGGAGCCATAAATGGGCCTGTCCTATATCCCATATCATCACCCATAGCGAAGGCCCCGACCATATCCATCTCGGAGGCTAATTTAGAGCAGAAGGATAGTAGAGCCCCAATCTTCTCAAACATTCTCCTGATCAGCACCGGGTCTTTGTGGAGTGCTCTGAAGAATGGCACAGTCCCCATCAGCCACATAACATTTTCTAGGACTCCTCCCGGAGTCTCAGCTATGATCATCATGCCCTCGGGCAGGTTATCCCTCACAAACTTGTAGAGAGGTAAGAACGCTTCCTGAATCTGGTCTAGATCCGGCCATGGATACTCCTCGAAGTCCTCACGTGACTCAATTACCCCCCTATACTCATCCTGCCACGTTCTCTTCCCCCGAGAGAGCTCAGCGGTGTCGACTGTTGTGAGTTGGTTATCTCTAACCAGCAACGATGGAACGACTAGTGGAACGTAATCGTAACCGAGCTTGTAGTAGAACCTTATGCTTATAGCGAGGTACCTCTGTAACTCCTTGAGGTTATCGTCCGATTCGAAATATCGTTTCGTATCATTGTCTATCCTTAGCCTGGAGCTATATTTTGATTCGCCTACAATCGCTTCCATAACCTCTTTGTCAGCGAAGAGCTCAAAGAAGGGGATGCAATCGGGTTCTTCCTCCAGGAATAAGACTTTCCTTAACCGCTCAAAATCGGGTTTCCTCATCTGTTGTCCTGGTAGATTATTAGAAGAATCGATATTTAATTGTTTCCATCTCGGGTTTCGGAGTTTAGGTTCGATTGTTTTACATCTTCCAGTCGATGGTCATCCATTCGGACTTTATGCAAGCCCTCGCCATACTTGTGATCATTATCAGGATGAAGGAGCTGCTCATAACTATGTTTGTGGCTGTTCCCTCACTCATTATCTTGAAGCTCTCGAGAGCGTAGCAGAGCCCAGCCACAATAAGGACTATGTTGAACAGGATGAAGACCAGGTTCGTCATCAATTTGAGGAGGCTCAGCACGGCTGGCCTAATCGACTCTACAGGTCCGGAACCAGTAGAATTCAAGGCTAGGAGAAGCCCGATGAGGTAGCTGTACACGCGGGTCTCACTTTCAGGAAAGTGTTGATGAATAAGTCAACCATCTAGGGCGATAACGTAGATCAAGCCTGATATAGCTATCAGTATCAGGAAGAACACTAAAGAGAGCATAGGAGGTTACGCCTCCACTAGTGAAGAGGACTGGTTTTAATATGCAGATGCATGTCGAAAGTTTACTCCTCACCCTTATGTGCTTAAAGGCTTTCAGTATCCTCAAGTTTCTGGTGAGTGAAGAGCGGAAGAAAACACTACAGCGGCGGAAACCGCGAGAGAAAAACTGCTGAACAATTTAATAAAGGTTTCGCTTCTGGGAGGTTTTTGTCTCATGAGGGAGATAAAATTTGAAGTAAGCTCCTAGAACAGCTAATGTACCTAGAACGCCTAAAGTCAATAAAGTATACTTCCTCCTTCTGCTTATCCCTTCTCTCCTCTCAAACTCTTTCTTCAAAACTTTAATTTTCAACTTTAAGCTTTCTAGAACTTCTTTTCCAGATTTTTAATAGCAGAATAGATAGCATCTAAACCATAAGCTTCTACTAAAGGAGAGAAAAACTCTTCATATCCAGGATTTAAGCTTACTCTTAAAGAAGGGATGATACTGAATCTTCTCTTCTTCTCAACTTTTACATAAGGAAGCTCAGATAATATGGCTTTCTCTAGAAAGGGAGGGTATGCAGAGGATACTGGAGGAGTTCCTAAGGTCAAAACTAGATGAATCGAGCATTAAAGAGGCTAGAAGATGTGAGGAAGAGTTGAAGAGGAGGATAAGAGAGAATAGAGAAGATTAAAGAATACCTTGAGAAGTAGGGAATTCTCGTTTAGGAAACTTTTAAACAATCCTAATATCGGTATGGAGTTCACCCTAGAGTTCGTACTAGCATTTACTCTATTCTCTCTAGCACTAGCTACAGG
>QMVQ01000004.1 GCA_003661185.1 Candidatus Alkanophagales archaeon
GGACAAGCTGGTAGCGAGCGCTCCCGACAAGGGAGAGGCGGCGAGCGAGGAGCATTCTGCGATGAAAGCCTTCGTCTGGCTCTATGCTTGGAAGAAGCATCAGAAAAGGGTCATTCCGGAGCTTGAAGACGAAAGAGGCGTTGACGTGCGAGTTCTCGACGAGAATTACGAAGTTGAGACGTTTTACGGTGTGGGCTACCCGATGGCGAAGCTCGTTGATAAGATGCGGAAGTTCAGGCGAGGTGAGAAGGTTTACTTCGTGCTGCGGAACGTCAGCATCCTCCTGCACCTGCGAGACCTCCTCACCTTCAGGAAGGATTGGAGGGATGAAGGGTATAATGTCGAGATTTTCGGCTTGGACCTCGAAGCGAAGGAGCTCATCCCACTGGATTGGGTGGTATCATGCCTGAGGAGCTAGGTTTAAGGAGTCCATGAGACCCCTACTTGAAGCCCTGAATGCCATAAGCCAAGCTTACAACAGGCTCGTGCAGATGCTTTTCCTCATCCTTGAGGATGTCTAGATTCGGTTTTAGATGCTGAAAGATAAAGATTTGACTCTTAAGCCAAGCAGGCGCGCCTTCTACAAGTTTTTGTGTTTACGCCGCTCCCACAAGAAGCCAACGGCGGCGAACATTGCGAGCACGCCCGCCGTGACGAACACGACACTGAGCTTCGAACGAATGCCGCCTTTCGGCAAAATTTCTCCGAATGGGATGCCTGTTACATGCTGCTGCTTTTCATCGCTCTCGTTACTCATGTTTACCGGCGGGTGCTCGCTGCCGCTCAACCCCTCGGTAACAGGTGCCTCGCTTTCAACCGTCGGGATGGTGTAGTTCCATGCCTCTTTACTCCCGCGTCCACCGCCGCCTCTGGTCGCCGGCGATGGCTGCGGCGTTGGCGTCTCGATGCTTGAGACCGTCACGTTAAGCTCAAAGACGTTATTTCCTTCGTCAAGCTCCTGAACTTCGTGCGAGGCGTCGGCTTCGACCACAAGCGTGTAAACGCCTGGAAGCGGCGGCGTCCATTCGAATGTTGTGGTGAAACCTTTACCCACCTCGAGACCGTCGTCGCAGCGCACCGTCACGTTCTCAAGCTCCGCCCCGGCATGCATCACCCTAAAACCAACATTAAAAGCGTCGGCATCGGCACCGCCTACATTTTCCACGAACGCCTCGACGATGCACTTCACGCCCACGCTCGCCCTCTCAAGTTCCACGTCACTCACTATCAAATCTGGCGGCAATTTGATGCTAACGTCCTCGAAAGCGATGTTGTTGAATGGGTCTTTTTCGGTGACGTTGTTCTCGGCATCTGCCTCGGCGACGAGCCTGACCGTCATTCCTGCAAGCTCTAACGGTGGCGTCCAATTAAACGTGAGCGTGCGATTCTTACCGCTATGCAGCGGCGGCTCGACGTTAAGCGTGCTGACGGTCTCGCCCTCAACCCGTAGCGTCACAGTGAAGCTCTCGTTAACGTCGCCGCTGCCCTCGTTGCGGACTGTTACGCCCACGTAGTTCTGAAGTCCAGCAAAGACCACGCCGCTTGCGACCTCGACGCTGACATTAATGTCCGGCAGCGCCGACGGTCCGAAGGCGTAAACTTTGCCCTGCCCCGAGGTGTAAACTCTGCCCCCATAAATGGCAGGAGAGGAGCCGCCAAGCCTACTTGAATTCCAGATCTCTTTGCCGGTGAATGCATTAAGACAGTAAACGCCGGCAGTGTCGAAGTTCATTAATGCTTCACCGCTTGCAAGTGTGCCGATGAGCACTTTTCCATCACTTGAAACCGCCGGCGAAATTGTCCAGCCGCCTTCTGGGAAATCCCAGACCGTTGCACCACTCTCAGGGTCTAAGCAATAGGTTTTGAGCGGCGAATATCCAGGACAGCCACCGCAAATATAAATGTAACCAAAGGCATAGGCAGGGACGGAGTTCGTGCTGATGCCGGAACGACTCCAAAAGACTCTGCCATTTGCAGGACTCATCGCGTAATAAGCAGCATCGCCCGGATCTTCGAGGTTGTAAGTGCCGAAAAAAAGCGTGCCGTGAACGAGCGTCACTGAACCCCAGACACCGTAATCCGTGGAGGCGTTCCAGAGTTGCTCGCCGCTTTCCGCATCCAAGCAGTAAATACCGATGCCTGTGTCCGTGAATTCAGGCTGCCATGCGCCAATACCGACGTAAACTTTGCCGCTGCTGAGCGCCGCCGTTGAGGTCGCCCGCCCACACTCCAGCCTTGGCTCATCACTCCTGTCAAAGACCCATAATCTCTCGCCGCTCTTGGCGTTAAAGCAGTAAAAGGCGGGGTCCCCCGCCGCCCCATATTTCCCGATAACGAGAAGCGTTCGGTGGTCGCCAACCTTCGCTATCGAGGGGCAGGAATTTACAATATCTCCTTCTAAGCGCTGTTGCCACTGCACGTTGCCGCTTTCAGCGTCAATGCAGTAAACAGTGCTGCCGGATCCTATGTAAACACGATTGTCGTAGTAAACTGGCGACGCCCACGATCCATAACTGCTCCTTTTTTCAAGCGGCGTCTGCCAGAGAATTTCACCACTTCCGGCGTCGAGCGCCGTTAAAAACGTGCCTGAAGCGTTGTCGCAGTAGGCAAAGACCTTGTTGTTGCCAATGCAGACTTTCGATGACGGAACCGCTCCGATATCTGCAGTTTCCCATGCGATTTCGAACTTGTCAGGCGCCTCTGACGCATAAAAGCCGGCGTCGCCGCCTTGATATTGGGATGGCTCTTCCCCAACGTTGTGCACGAAGAACGGCTCGACAGTCTCGTCGTAGCTCGTAAATCTCCCATCGCTCGCCTCTACCCGCAGTAAATACTTCCCATCAGGAACTGCTTTCGTGTCCCAGACGTAAACGCCGTCATTACTTTTATTTTCGGAAAGCAAAAGCCAATTACGCCCCATGTCAGGACTGTATTTCAGCGTGATGTTCAGAGCGTCGCCATCGGGGTCGTTCGCCACCCAGCGCACGGAAATGACGCCACTCAGAACCTCGCCACCTCTTGGAAACAACAATTGCACATTCGGAGCGCCGAGAACCGCCTTTACGATGAAAAACGCCGTGTTGTTGTTTTCATCAGTTTCAAAAACATCTTTATCCGCATCCAGCAGAGTTGCAAGTGCGTAAATTCCGGGCTCCGTTGGTGTCCAAGAAAAAGAGAAGTTTGCAACACCGAATACACGCCTCACATGAAGCTTTTCGATCAACCCCCAAGTATCGTTAGTAACGCTCCCGTTCTCATCTCTGAAACGGCGGCAATATATGGAAACGTTAAAATGCTCCGCAACTCCACCGACGACCAAATTAACAGCGTTGCTGACATTCACGACCACGACCCTGCTGACTGAAAAGTTTGCCACGTAAATGTCAGGGAGGCTCACAGAAAGCGTGCTGCAAACTTTGTTGTTCGCTTCATCGCTCTCAAAAACGTCGTCATCAGCATCAACCGTCAGCGTGAAGTTGAAAACCCCCGTAACGTTTGGTCTCCAGCGTAGCGTGACATTTTTTCGCCCATAGCACGTCACGTTTTCCAAACGCTCGCACGGTGCGTAAGCCGTCGCGCTCGTAGCGTTGCCGTTATTGGGGGCGCTCTCGTTCATGGCGTTTTCGGCAGTAGTGGGGTTCGTTGTAGCGCTCGCTGACGCAAAGAATGAAATATTAAAATTCTCACCAAAACCGACGACTTCCAGCGGAATTTCATTTGTGAAATTCGAAAACAATAGCGGGAGCTCGGGTAACAGCCGTAAACTCAAATCTGGAAGTTCAACGCTCACTTTCAAGCTCGCCGCATTATTTGTCTCGTTACGCTCATTAATTTCGTTATTTACATCCACAAGTGCTGTGAGGTTGAAAACTCCGACGTGCGACGGACGCCACATGAACGAGACGTTCGTAAGCGCCAAAGCTCGACTCTCCAAAACTCTAAGTTCGGAAACAGGCTCGCCATCCGCAAGAAGCGAGACATTGAACGCTCCGCCATTGTTCCGGACTGAGACGAAGACCCCGCACGTAACGTTGGCATACGCCACGCTCTCGCCTCGCCACGTCTCGTTGAGGTAAGGGCTCACGTAAATATTCAAGAGCAAGATTTCAGGAAGCTCCTGCTCGAAAACAAATTGGCGGAATGTCGGCAATCCCTGCCCAAGAAGCGTGAGCGCTGCAAGCGCCGTCGCTCTCACCGGGTCGTAAGACAGGAAGCTGCCGTCGGCGTCCTGCATGCTCAGTAAGTATTCAACGCTGCTTGTAATGTTCGGTTTAGCCTGAGCATCGTCAGCAACGAGCAACGCTGCCGTGACTAAAGCCGTCGGCAGTGCGTCCGACTCGCCGCCGCCGAATTCAAACGGGAAGCCGCCGTCATCGTTTTGCTCAGCCCTCAGAAGCCCCAAAATGGCATGAAGTGTGGAGTTTTTAGAAGACACGCCAGCAGAGATTAACGCTTGGACGGCAAGCGCTGCCGCCGTCAGGTCGCCTGTTCCACTCTCATTCACGCTTTCAAGAAACTGGAAAAGCTGCCTTCGTAAGCCTTCAGCTATTTCTGCCCGTGTCTCGTAAGCTTTGGAGCCATTCACCGCGCTTAACGCCAACAACGCCCACGCCGCCTCGTCCGCTCGCAATTCCTCCGTAGAAACCCGCTCAAGCAAGGCACCCTCATAATTCAGCCCTGAAAAATTCAAAGGCAGCTCGCCGAGCGCCACTGCTGTGAGAACGGCAGCCGCAAGCTCGCCAGCATTTTCGACGCCGAACGTCGCCGCCGAGAGATTCAGAGAGGACAACGCCGTGAAGCTCGCGGTTAAGGAAAAAAGGGTAGCTGCAAGCGCCCTCGCCTGCACGTCGCCACAGCCGCTCAAATGCCCAAAGCTCTCATTCAAATATGCAACAGCAGCTTCCACCGAGTTAAGTGCTGCCTTACAATCATAAGAGACCTCACGTAACGGAACGCTCACGTTAGCCGAGTGGCAGCCGCCACCCGTCTCTACTAAAAAGGACATGTTGAATTCCGAGGGCACAGCAGCCGCATTTTCAAGTAACACATCCAAAATGTTCGTCATATTCAACACCAGCGAGATTTTCCGCCTCTCGCCGATGCCGAGCGGCTCGTCAAACGCCCTTTTACAAACCTCAACGCCGCAAATCAATACTGACACGTTAAATGAAGAGCATGCCTCCAAAGCCCGCACCCGCAATACCACAGGGAAAACCCCAGGCACGCCGCAACGCCTCGAAACGTTAGCACAAAATGCCCCAGGCATAGTTACGCCCTCGATAACCATTTT
The DNA here is from genome assembly GCA_003661185.1 of Candidatus Alkanophagales archaeon. GTDB lineage: Archaea > Halobacteriota > Syntropharchaeia > Alkanophagales > B39-G2 > Alkanophaga > Alkanophaga liquidiphilum. Next base: position 5,291 of record QMVQ01000004.1, read on the forward strand.
TGGTGCAATTTCAAGCTGTGCCTTCTCCGGCAGCGTTTCTAAACGCCGGAGGTGTTTAACCAAATTTATGCTCGTAAAGTCAGGAGTGGGCTTTTCAGGTAGCGCGGCCAGTGGCTGCGTCGCCACTGCCACCACGAGCACCAGCAGGGAAAAAATGGGAAATAAATTTTTTGACACCTCACGCACCTCCGTTTGTCCTTTTACCAGCGTATCCCTCGTAACGTCGCCATCAGCACGCTTGTCGTGCTGTCCTCATTATCGCTAGGGATTAAGGCTTTACTTGGTATGTAAGCCCACGACGCAACGTCGCTGTCGAGCGCCTCGCCGCCTTCAGCGAAGAGTCTTGCATAGAACGCCGCTTTGAACGGCGTCGGCGACCAGCGACCTACGTTTATCTGCCAAGAGTGCTCAAGCGTGCAGTTTGCGCCTAAGGATAACTTCGCCGATAGTATCTTGAAAATCGTGCCTCCAGAGACGTAAAACAGCTCGAAAGTCACGGTCTGCGGCACGCCGGGATTCTCCATACGCACGCCCAGCGTCATAACGTCCCCCGGTCGGTAAATGCCCTTGTCCGTCCAGATGTCCACCGAAGGCGGCAACGCCTCACGCACGAGCAACAACGCGCGCTCTGACCGCACACAACTCTCTTTTTCGGCGTAAACTTCGTAAAGCCCCGCCGGCACGCTTATGCTGATCGCTGCCTGTCCGCTCTCGTTTGTCGTCCCCAACTCGTAAAGGACGCCTCTTTCATCCGTCGCAAGAATTTCAGCAGCACTTGCAGGCTCCCAGACGCCAGCCGTGTCGTTCAGCACTTCAACCGTTATGAGCAACTGCTCCCCCACGTAAGCCTCGGAAGCACTAAGCGTTATCCGCAGCGGCTGCCCGCCCCATGCCCCGTAATACCAGAGAACTTCGTCGCCGTCGCTCAACACGTAGTCAGCAGCGCCGACCATCGCCAGCTCGTAATTCACTCTGTAGAGCCAGAACCGCATCGTCGTGTAGTTCTCGGCGACACCTGCAATCTCGCTGACGTAGAGCCCCCAGCTCGTGTTCACGACGGTGTAAGAGAAGTTTCCGAGTTTTGCCGCCTCGTCAAGGGCGCCGAGCGCCGTAGGCAGCGGCAAGTGATGCACGTTGCCCTCGCTGTCAGGGATGAAAGAGTCGCTTACGTTGACCCACCCGCTCCAGACGGTTTCCTCAGGCGTTTCAATCCGCACTTTCGCCGTAACGGGCGCTGTCTTCAGAGCATAAACGCAAGCGGCGTCGTTCCCGAAATAGATGTAGCCATCGCTTATCGAGACGCCTTGCAAGATGTAGCCGCCGCTCACCCCGGCTTCGTCGCTCGTGAAGCTCCAGAGAGGCTTGCCGTTTCCGTTTAAGCAGTAAACCGTGCCGTTCTGGCAGTTCGTCGTGAAATAAACGTAAACGTTGTCGCCTTGAACGCTGAGCGCAGGCGATGCCTTCACGCCTCCGTTCGGCTCGAAGCTCCAGATAACATCGCCATTTTCAGCATCAACGCACTTCACGTCGCCCGGTATGCTGAAGCTGCCGGTGCCGATGTAAATTTTGCCGTCGTAAACTGTAGGCGTGCTGCAAGAATAGCCGATTTCGACGCTCCAGCCGTCATCAAAAAAGTGCCCCGTGCTCTCGTCAAAGCCTACTTTCCAGAGGTAGCCGCCTTCTGACGTGAAGTAAACATAGCCATTGTTATAAGTGACGGACGATTTTATCTTTCCGGCGTCGGCTCTGCTGAAGCTTAGGGCGCTCGTGATGTTGATTTCGTGCGCCGTGCTTCCGTTCTCGGCGAAGACGCTAACGAGGTGCGAGCCCCAATCGCCGAAAACCACGAAGTTGCCGACGACGGCGGCGCCGGACCAGTAATAGCCGTAGCCGCTTTCAGACGGCCGCACCCAGAGAACGTCGCCGCTATCAGCGTCAAGGCAATAGTAGGCGCCGGTTTTGCCTGTGTAATTGCCGGAGCCGACGTAAATCTTGCCGTCGGCGTAGGTCAGAGGGCAGTTAAGCTCTGTAGAAACGCCCGAAGGGGTATAAGACGAGAGGGGCGTTGCCCAGAGGACGACGCCGCTGTCGGCATCGAGGGCGTAAATGACGCCGCCCTTCGTTGCAACGTAAAGCGTCCCGTCGGCGTAAGCGGGTGTCGAAAGCTCGTATTGCCAGCCGTATTGTAAGAGCGGCGTCTCCCAGAGCGTCTCACCGCTGCAAGCGTCGAACGCCGTAACGTAAGCCTGTGCGTCGAGCACGAAAACTTTTCCGTCGGCGACAATGGGTTCGATGTCCACGCCCGCCATTTGCCAATCGTCGGAGTGCACCTGCGCCTTCCATGCGACATCCACGCCGGAAACTGGCGCAAGCTCCGCAGTCGTCCCAGAGTTGAGTTCGTCGTGCTGGAACTGCAGCCACGCCGCCGATGCGCATGTGCTCAGCAGTAGCGTCAAAAGCAACAACGCAACGCTCAACACCAGTATGCTTGCTTTTATTCCAATCATTCGGACCACTATGCGCGCGTGAGACGGGCATGTTAAATAAATTTTACGAAAGTAAAGCGTTTCAGTGCGGCATGCTGAAATATAATGAAAAGTCAAGACCTGACATGGACAAGGAGCTTGAGGAAATATTCAAAAGCAAAGCTAAAGAGCGGTGGTTCGGCTTAGCTATTGAGGAGCGCGACCCTCGGAAGAAGGTCTTATATTATTCTAAAGTGCTGGAAATTGACCCGCAGGACGTCGCCGCTTGGAACAACAAGGGGCTCGCCCTCAGAACGCTGCGGCGGTATGAAGAAGCGGTGGAGTGTTATGAGCGGGCATTGGAAATAGAGCCAGAGGATGCCGCTATCTGGAGCAATAAGGGGGTGGCGCTGAGCAAGCTCGGTAAGCATGAGGAGGCGCTCGCCTGTTTTGAGGAGGCGCTGCGGCTCAACCCTGAAGACGCCGCCGCTTGGAACAACAAGGGGCTCGCCTTCTACTGGGCGGGTAGCTACGAGGAGGCGTTGGCGTGCTACGAGCGGGCGTTGGCGCTCGACCCCGAGGATGCCGCCGCTTGGAACAACAAAGGAATCGCTCTCTACTGGCTGGAGGAGTATAAGGAAGCAATACTGTGTTACGAGCGGGCGTTGGCGCTCGACCCCGAAGACGCCACTGCTTGGTGCAACAAGGCGCTCGCATTCTGCAAGTTGGGGCTATTTGAGGAAGCAGTGCGCTGCTACGAGCGGGCGTTGCGGATAGACCCGGAGTGCGAAGCCGCACGAAGCGGGAAGCGGTTTGCGCAAGAGCGCTTGCGCAAGTCTTAAATAAGACGTGCTTTCCTTCAATAAATCATGCTTTACAAAAAGGTATTGCTCGTCATCTGTGTGCTCTCGCTGCTGCTCGCTGCCGGCTGCATCGATAACGTTGAGCAGGAGGTTTCTTTCCCCACAGGGACGCCTGTGCCAACACCGACGCCCGTAGAAGCGCCGTCGCCGCAGCCGGCTGCGCTGACCGTCGTCGATGACTTCGGCAGGGTTGCTACTATCCACGGGAGCAACCGAATTGTCTCGCTGGCGCCCTCGAACACCGAAATCCTGTTTGCGCTCGGTGTGGGCGACAGGGTTGTGGGTGTGACTGAATACTGCAACTTCCCGAAAGAAGCGGCGGAGCGAGAAAAAGTCGGCGGCGTCGCCACTGTTGACGTTGAAAAGGTGGTGGCGTTGCGTCCCGACGTCGTCTTCGGATGCGAACTTAATGGCAAAGAGACCTTCGACCTCCTTGAATCCCTAGGCGTGAGCGTCGTTGGCATAAACCCGCAGAACGTCAGCCACATCCTCGAAGACATTCTGCTCATCGGGAACATCGTGGGCGCTGAGGAGAACGCTTCCACCCTCGTCGCTGAAATGCAGGCGAGGATTGAAGCTGTCAAGAGCGAGGTGGAAGGGGCGCCGAAACCGAGAGTGGCGCACGTCTGCTGGCACGACCCGTTATGGGTTGCGGGCGCCGGAACCTTCCAGCACGAACTCATAGAGCTGGCGGGCGGTGAGAATGTGTTCTCAGATTTTGAAGACTGGAAGTCCGTGAGTCTTGAGGAGTTTATACGGAGGAATCCCGAAGTGATTATTGTTTCTGTGGGGCACGGCGTCGAAGGCTGGGCACCTTACGAGTTCATCACCAGCGATGAACGCCTTAAAGCCGTGGACGCCGTCCGCAACGGCAGAGTTTATCCGATTGATGCGGACATCATCGCACGAGCGGGTCCGAGAATAGTGGATGCTCTTGAAGAATTGGCAAAAGATATACATCCTGAACTGTTTGGAGAAGAGGCGGCGGCGTGAGGCAGCGCAAGGGGGTGGGCGAGCTAATGGAAGCAAGTGGACGGACGAGTGTGAACGAGCGGACGAAAATATACCACGTCGTGCTTTTCGACTACGGTAGTTCGCTCTATGTTTTCTTCAAGGGCTGCAACTTCGCATGTCGGGGTTGCATCCTGAAGAGCACGCCTTGGGACTGCCATATTCCAAAGGAGGATGTTCGTCGCCTCTCGTCGTTGGACATCGAGCTATTGAGGACGCTAACGCTTTCAGAGCTTGAGCGCATCGTCGTCGCCACGAGCGTAAAAAGTGCGGTGCTCGGCGGCGGCGAGCCTACTGTTGACCCCTCACTCCCGAGAGTTATTGAGCTTTTTAAAGACTACGGCGTCCACACCGTGCTCCTCACGAACGGGCACGCTCTCGACGAAAAATTGACGACGAGACTCGAAGCGGCGGGACTCAACGAGGTCTGCGTCAGCATCAAGGCTGTCACCGAAGAAATCCACGAACGCTACACCGGGAAGTCCAACAGAAAAGTTTTGAGGAACTTCAAGTTTTTACGACGGAGCAAGATGGAACTGAGGGCGGAGACCGTGCTGATACCGGGGCTTGTTGAAAGGGGTGAAGTTGAGAAAATAGCGGCGTTCATTGCGAGCATTGATAAAAGCATACCGCTGAGGATTGATGGCTACACCGCAATCCCGCATGCGGAGTGGCGGAGCGCAACGCCCTCCGAAGTGCTTGACGCCGTGAAGTCGGCGAAAAAGCATCTTAAAAACGTCTCGTGCCTGCATTGCGAAGTTCCCATCAAGGGTAACGTCGTCTGCGTGTATCCTTAAGCCGCCTCGCCGCCTCAAATGCCGCACCGTAGTGAGATAGGCAAGATAAGGAAATTACTTCCGATCCTTCGGTAGAACTACCCATCTATTATCTCGCCGCCTTCCCTCACGATTATTTTCATCAAGCGACTTTACAGCTTTTAAAATTAATTCATGTCGGTACCGCCCTTCGGCGTGAGTTCCGGCGTTAGCGGCGATGCCGGCGTGGACGTGTTCGCCCTTGGTTACGAATACATGAGAACCTTCGCCGGCAAGTCGCCAAAGAGCACGCTTATTTCCTTCTCAGGCTCCCCCATATATTTCACGAGCGTCGAAGGTCGGGCGGTAATGATCACGGCGCTCCGCCAAGTGTCGTGCCGTCGCAGATTTGCGGCGATGCGTTCGTAGAATTTCTCGACCTTGCGGGGGCTACCCATTCTGATGCCGTAGGGCGGGTTTGCGACGACGATGTCGTAGTTCAGCAGGAGCTCGCAAGCGTCCGCTTTGAAAAACGTGACGCTCACGCCTGCGAGCCTTGCGTTCTCTTCTGCGCCCTTGAGATAGCGTCCGTTGATGTCACTGCCGAAAACTCGTAGCTCTCGCCTCATAGGCTCGTATTTACGGCGAAACTCCAGAAAGGGCTCGCTGTCGAAGAGCGGCATGCTGTAAAGCTTTACTTCCTTAGTGTTCGGGATGCCGCACGCATATCTTGCGGCTTCGATCGGGATCGTCCCGGAGCCGCAGACAGGGTCTATCAAACTCTCGTCGAACCGCCAACCCGAAAGCCTCACGAGCGAATACGCAATCGTCGGCTTCAGCGACGCAGGGTGCTTGAAGCTGCGGTAGCCACGCCTCGCAAGACTCTCTTCGCCCGTCGTGTCGATACCTACCCAAAAACTGTCGTCTCTGACCTCCACACGCACGATGACGTCCGGCTTTTCAAGATTTACCTTTAAACGCTTCCCAGTTGCCTCCATGTAAGAATCAATGACCGCCTGCCCGACGGTGGCGGCGACGTCCACCGACGTGAAATCATGCTTGCCGCAACGTTTCGCCCGCACCGCAAAACTTTGCTCCGCCATTATGCATCTGGAGAAGTCCACCCCTTTCACCTTCCTGTAAACGTCCTCCAGCCCTGCGAAATTGTCTTCAAGGAGGAGCATGATGACCCTATGGAGCGAGCGCCCCAAGAAATTCAGCTTGAAAAGGTCAAACTGGCTGCACTCAAACCTCACAAGCCCCAAGTGGGCCTTCTCAGCGCTTTTGCCGGTAAGTTCTTTGATTTCCCTTATCGCAATTTCTTCTAAGCCTTGCGTGGTCGTCGCCGCTCCTTCCATCTCCGTATCTTAGAGGATTAACGCAAGGGCATACTTTGCTGTTGGGCTGTAAGTTTTAAATAGTAGTAAATCTGACTGTTTGTCGGTACATATGCGATTTGGAGTTTCAATATGTATTGCATTGAGCTTTTTGTGCATTCTAAGTGGTGCTGTTCACGCTTTAAGCCTTTCCAATTCAGGCGGCGGCGACTGGAAATACTACAAGATAATCACGATAAAGGAGTGTTCTGGCGAGACGCTTACTGACTTTCAAATGCCTGTAATTCTTGACGTTTCAAATTTTGGATTTTCTAAAGCCAACGTTGATGGCTCTGACATCCGCTTTACGGATGAAGATGGAAATGAACTGCCATATTGGATAGAAGAGTGGGATTTCGGGCGTTATGCCAAGATTTGGGTGAGGGTCCCTCGCATACCCGCAAACGGCGAGGCGAGAATCAAAATTTATTATGGAAACCCCGCAGCGAGCGGCGTCAGTAACGGCGACGCTACGTTCGAATTTTTTGATGATTTTGAAGGGACGAATCTGGATACGAGCAAGTGGGACGTAGGCGGCTCCGGAACCGGGAGAGTCTCGGTCGAGAAGGGCAGCTTGAAACTATACATCATGGACCGCTCGCAGCACGACGACGCCCCGGTGTTCCTCACATCGAAAAACAGGCTGAGCTCGGGAATTTTAAAGATTAGGGCGAGAGGGAAGGTAGCTGGTGGCACTTCTCAGGGCTCCTGCCTGCTTATGCTCCTGACCTCGGACAAGTCGTTAAGAAGATTAAGCGACTGGCCCGGAGATTACCAACCGTGCTACGACGCCGGAGCAAAATTGGATTCTGACGGCGAATATAGCGTCCTGTGGACGGACAAAGATGCAGACGCCGAGCAGGAGTTGCGCGTAGCAAGCATTAAGAAAGACGCATGGAGCACAATAGAATTTTCATTAGACCTGCGCACTAACACTCTCCGGTCTGAAGACCCACACAGCACCCTTTCTTTAACAATTACGGATGATTTGGCAGACAAACTGAAGCAGCCGTATGTATTCCTCGGCATCGCCAGAAGCGGGACAGGAAGCTTTGACGCTTTCATAGATTTCGTCCTCGCTCGTAAGTATACCGAGCTTGAGCCCGAGATAACAATTTCACCAGAATATTTTGCGGAAAAGGCGCCTGAGCTGAGATTAAACTTCGAATTCGGCAGGACGAGGCTGAAATTAGGGGAGACGACGCTTGTTGAGCTAAGCGTCGAGAACATGGGCAGCGTTGCCGCCCACGATGTGCGAGTGACTGTTACAACGGCGCCGGGGCTGAAGGTCGTTGACGGCAGCGAGTTTTCGATTTCGAGATTGGATGCCGGGGAGGGGAGGAAGTTCGAACTGGAGGTAGCGGCGGAAAGCGTAGGCTTTTCCGAGGTCGGCGCACGAGCCGCCTATAAAGACGCCATGGGGAACGAATACTCACAAGAAGTAGAGAAACAAGTCGAGATTTACGAGGAAGTCGAAGAGGAAAAAGAGGTGAGCGAAGAAGTCCCGGGTTTCAAGCTCCTGTCTGTTATGGCAGCGGCGCTCATTGCTTTCTTAATTAGAAGATTGCAGCAATCGGCACGGCGTTGATCAACCCTGGGGGCTGATCAGGATGCCCAGATGAACGGCTTTGCCATCAACGTCCCAAGTCTTCTCGTAAGCCCGTAGCTCGGCGGGGGGGCGTCCCTCCACGAGGCTCGTCGCCAGCGTTTCCTCTTTGACATAGTCTTCGTACTTCCGTATTGCCTTTTTGATGTCATCGGCGCCTTCGTAGAAGACTCTGATGTTGGCGGTGTATTCGAGGTCGAGCTCCTTCCGCATCTCCTGAATTCGGCGAACGACGTCCCGCACCAGCCCTTCCTCTCGAAGTTCCTGCGTAAGCTCAGTATTTATGAATATGGCGACGCCGAGCGCCTCGCCTTTTGCGAAGTTTTGACGTTCGGCAAGCTCGACGGTGACGTCCTCCGGCGTAATCCTCACGAGAGGCTCGCCGTCGCCAACCTCAAGCATGAAGAAGCCTTGTTTTTCGAGGGCGGAAGCCACCTCGCCGGCGTCGACACGCTGCAAAGCTTCGACGACGGTAGGCGTCCTCGCCTTGTATTTCGGTCCGAGCACCGCATATTTCGGCTTCACGACGTGCGTCACGAACTCTGAGGCGCTGCCGAACCTTATTTTCTTGACATTAAGCTCGTCTTGGAGTATTGGCAGCAGCTTTTTTATCTTTGACGCAGTTACCTCGTCGCAGACGACTATAGCTTCGCTCAGCGGCTGCCGTATCTTTATGCCTACGTTTGCCCTCGCAAATCTCCCCGCCTCCGCAAGCTTTGAAACCAAAAGCATGCGCTCTTCAAGCTCCGCGTCAATAAGCTTCTCGTCAGCCTCTGGGTAGTCGCAGAGGTGCACGCTCTCCTCAGCATCTTCGTAAATGCTCCTCACAAGGTTTTGGTAAATTTCTTCGGTGACGAACGGGACAAAGGGTGCGAGTAGCTTACAAAGCGTCACGAGCGTCTCGTAAAGCGTGAGATAGGCGCAGTCCTTGTCGTTGCTTGCTTCCGGCACCCAGAAGCGGCGCCGTGAGCGCCGCACATACCAATTGCTCAGCTCTTCAACCACAAACTCCTCAATCTTCCTCGCTGCTAAATGAAGCTCGTATTCGTCTAAATGCCTCCGCACGTCCTTAATCAGGGAGTTCAACCGTGAGAGCAGCCAACGGTCGAGCAAACTTCTTTCCTTTGTCCGAATGTTTTTAGCCCTCGGGTCGAAGTCGTCAATGTTTGCGTAAGTTACAAAAAAGAAGTAAACGTTCCAAAGCGTGCTCAGGAACTTCCGCATCTTCTCAAGGACCGCCTGCTCGTAGAAGCGTTTGTCGTCCTCAGGCGGGCTGATGACATAAAAATACCAGCGGAAAGCATCCGCCCCCTCCCTGTTGAAAATTAGATTCGGGTCGATGACGTTGCCGAGCCGCTTGCTCATCTTGCGTCCGTGCTCGTCGAGGATGTGCCCGAGGGAGAGCACACTTAGATACGGCGTTTCGCCAAAGACCGCAGTCGAAACTGCGAGCAGCGAGTAGAACCAGCCCCGTGTCTGGTCGATGGCTTCGGTGATGAACGTCGCCGGGAAGTTCTCCTCGAACTCTTCGTAGCCCTCGAATGGGTAGTGCCACTGCGCGAAGGGCGCTGCGCCGGAATCGTACCAGCAGTCTATGACATCGGGCACCCTGCGGGCGTCTCCGCCACACCGCTCGCACGTCAGCACAAGCTCGTCAACGTAAGGACGGTGCAAGTCCAAGCTCTCCTCGGTCGGAAAGACCTTGAAGAAATTCTTAGCTTTCCGCTTCAGCTCTTCGACGCCTCCTATAAAGTTCGCATCGCCACAGCGCTCGCAGACCCAAATTGGAAGCGGCGTCCCCCAATAGCGCTCTCTGCTCAACGCCCAGTCCACCACGTTCTCAAGGAAGTTCCCAAAGCGTCCGTGCTTTAGATGCGCAGGATACCAGCGCACTTCCTCGTTGTTCGCCAACAATTCGTCCCGCAGCTCGCTCATCTTGATGAACCACGTCTCTCTGGCGTAGTAGAGGAGTGGTGAGTCGCAACGCCAGCAGAACGGATATTTGTGCACGTAAGTTTCTCGCTTGTAGAGTTTTTCATTCTTCTCCAGCATTTCGATGATTTTCGGGTCGGCGTCCTTCACGAAGAGCCCGGCGAGCAGCGAAACCTCGTTGGTGAAGCGTCCGCTGCTGTCCACGGGCTGCGTGAAGCCGAGCTCATGCTCTTTGCAAACTTCGTAGTCGTCTTCGCCGAACGCCGGCGCAATGTGAACGACGCCCGTGCCCTCCTCAAGCGTAACGAACGTCGCGCACACGATTTTGTGAGCGTCGCCTTTAATCTTGGCATAGGGGAACAATGGCTCGTAACGCAAGCCCTCAAGCTCGTAGCCTCTGAACCTGCCCAAAACCTCGTATTCGTCGTCGAGAACGTGCAGGCGTGCCTCCGCAAGGATGAGGCGTTTCCCGGCGTGCCGCCCGCTCTTCAATTCAACTTTTACATATTCGTAGTCAGGATGCACCGCCAACGCCACGTTCGAGAGCAGAGTCCATGGCGTCGTCGTCCACGCCAGCACGTATGTGCTCTCAACATCCCCTATGTCCAAGGCGCCTTCAACGCTCTTTAAAGAGAACATTACGAAAATGGATGGGTCTTTCACATCTTTGTAGCCTTGAGCGACCTCGTGGCTGCTCAGCGGCGTCTCGCACCTCGGACAGAACGGCACGACCTTGTGCCCCTTGTAGAACAAGCCCTTTCTCCAAATCTCCTTCAACGACCACCAAACCGATTCGATATAATAATTTTCAAACGTGATGTAGGGGTTCTCCATATCAATCCAGAAGCCTACACGCCTCGTAGCCTCGACCCACTCCCGCTCGTATCTAAAAACAGACTCCTTGCAGAGCTTGTTAAACTTCTCGATGCCGAACGCTTCGATTTCGGGCTTATTGCTGATGCCCAGTTCCTTTTCGACCTCTATCTCCACAGGAAGCCCGTGCGTGTCCCACCCCGCCTTCCTCGGCACGTAATAGCCGCACATCGTCTTATAGCGTAGCACTAAATCCTTAACGGCTCTCGTCATGATGTGTCCGGGGTGTGGCGCCCCGTTCGCGGTCGGCGGACCTTCGACGAACACAAAACGCTCACGACCCCTACGACGCTCCACGCTCCGCTCAAAAATCCCCCGCTCGTCCCAGAACGCCAGCACCCGCTCCTCAAGCCTCGGAAACTCGGGTTTTAACGATACTTCCTTGAAACGCCCCATCCTACCCCCAATCCTCCCTTTAAGCGTTAACCTTAAAAAGTTTCTGGCATGCTTGCTGTGAAGCCGCTTGTTTAAAGCGTTCTGCCCTCACTGGTTCCTCGCCAATGCGTGCTCGGAAGCTTTAAGCGAGAAGTTTTCTATGCTGTTCATTAGGGAAGCGCCATGAGCACGACGGGGATGCACCGTTGCATTATGTGGTGAGCCCAAGCATCACATCACCTCCAGCTTTATCTTGTAAATCCAGAGCGTGACGTTTTCGTAACTTGCGTTGTAGGGCTCGAAAAGGAGGCGTTCCCACTTTAAAGAGATGCCTGGCGCCGCTATAGGGGCATTTAGCACGTTACGACCGCCTCAGAATTTCACGGAGTGTAGCTGCGTCAAGAAAAATGTGAAACCACTGTCGAACACTACAAAAAAAGACATCAGTCCATAGTAGTAGTGCCAAGATACGTCTGCGAGCGAAATTTTTAACCAATGCGGGCGAGAAGTCCCCTTCCGAAAGGGAGGGGATGAAAGTCCGCAAATTATATATATGCTTTTGGTGACACATTTCTTCGTCGGGGACGCCTGGGACCGAGGTCTCTGTAAAGGGGTTCCGTGCTGGAGTCCCCCGACGCTATGAAGGCACGGTCGGAGAAGCTCCTTCCGTAAGGGAGGAGGAGTTCACCAAGTTTCCAACCCGTCAACGTTTAGGAGGTGATTCCATGAAAAAGATTGCCGCAGTAATTCCTGTAGCTTTGGTATTTACACTCTTTGGCATCTGCGTCATCGCCGCTGCGAGCATTGGTCCTGAGGATTTGCCTGCTGAGCTCGGTAACATCGCAAAAACTGAGGGCGTAGCCGTGAAGATGGACGCTGCGGTGGCGAGTGTGGCGCTCGGCATCACGAAGACAGAAGCCGAAGCAAAGGCGTTTGCGCCCGACGCTCTCGACTTCGTGGACGGCAAGGCGAGAGTCGTCCTCGAGCTTGCAAACGAAGGCAAGAAAGCAGCACTCTCTCCAAAGCTTGAAAGGCTGGGCTGCGTCGTCGAGACTTCCTACAAAAACCTCGTTCAGGCGCTCGTCCCGCCGGAGCGGCTTAAAGACGTGGCGGCTCTCGACGAGGTTCTTTACGTGCGGGCGCCGCTGAAGCCGTGCCTCTTCTCGGTCACGAGCGAAGGAGTTCCTATGATAAACGCTGACGACCTGCACGCTCTCGGCGTCACGGGCAGCGGCGTGAAGGTTGCGATTATAGACTTGGGCTTCGAGGGCTACGCCACGAACCCCGAGCTCCCGGCTTCGTGCATTGCAGAGGTGAAGTCTTTCAGAGCGGATGGGGATATCGAAGCGGGTGAGGTTCACGGGACGGCGTGCGCCGAGATCATCCACGACGTGGCGCCCAGCGCCCAGCTTTACCTCTTTAATTTCGAGACCGACGTTGAATACGCGAACGCCGTCGCTTACGCCATTTCGAAGGGCATCGACGTCATTTCGGCGAGCTTCGGCTGGGTGAACGCCGGACCCTACGACGGCACCGGCCATATTTGCGACATCGCAAACGACGCACGTGCGCACGGCATCCTTTACGTGAACGCCGCCGGGAATCAAGCTGAGAAGCATTACGAAGGCACCTTCACAGACGCCGACAGCGACGGCTGGCACGAATTCGCAACGCCTGACGAAACCATAGATCTCGGCTACTTGCCCGCAGGGACGCCCGTGACGCTTTATCTCAGCTGGGACGACTGGCCCTATTCAAATCAGGACTATGACCTCTATCTGTACGTGGAGACGCCTTACGGACTGGCAGTGGCAGCAAAATCTGCAAATCGCCAGACAGGAACGCAGCCGCCGACCGAGGCGATAGAGGGCGTTGTGGTTACTGGTGGGCACTTCCACGTCGCCATTAAAAAATATCAGGCCACGAGGGACGTGCACTTCGAGCTTTACAGCTTCACGAACGACTTTCCGGAATACGACGTGCCTGAGAGCAGCCTCTGCATCCCGGCGGATGCCGAGGGCGTTCTGACCGTCGGTGCCGTTTATTGGCAGACTAGTGTTTTAGAAGACTTTAGCTCGAGAGGTCCGACGAACGATGGCAGAACGAAGCCCGACGTTGTTGCGCCGGACGGCGTCTCAACGTTCGCCTACGGCGCCGGAAACTTTTACGGAACATCGGCTGCGACGCCACACGTTGCGGGCGCTGCTGCTTTGCTGAAGAGCGCGTATCCAACGCTTACTGCCGACGACCTCCAGTATTATCTGGAGAACACCGCCATCGACCTTGGGGTGCCGGGCAAGGATAATAACTACGGAGCGGGCCTGATCGACGTCCTTGCGGCTTACGATGCCATCTCAGGACCGACAACTCCGACAGTGTCGATCTGGACGAACGAGCCGAGCTATACGGCGGGCGACGTCATGAACGTCGGACTTAGCGTCACGAACCCACTGGCAACACCTTACAACTGCCGGTTTGCGGTCTGGCTCCAGATGCCAACAGGCGGCATAGTCGTGGTCATTAACACACTTGTGACGTTGCCCTCAGGGCTTAATTACAACAACCCCGCGCTCCTGAGTTTTACGCTGCCGCCTTTGCCTTCAGGAAGCTACACGTGGCACGCTGCCATCATCGACCCAGCAACAGGAAGCTTCGTGGCGCATGACACTGCCACTTGGACGTTCGCCTAATTAGCCTCGTTCCGACTTGCCGCCGTAAATCCTCTCATTTCTTATTTTTAGCAAGGAGCGGCATAATAATTTAGGGAGATGAGGAATTTAAAGGCTAAGAGGTTAGAGAGTTTGAGTTACGAGTTGCCGCTTGAGTATTTTGCGAGGGAGCCGTATCCGGCGCTGCTTGAGCGGATAATGCGAC
>QMVQ01000005.1 GCA_003661185.1 Candidatus Alkanophagales archaeon
CGTCGGCAGCTGAATCTGCGGCGCTGCCGTTGGCATCATCGGGAACTGCAGTTGTGGCATTGCCGCCTGCGGCGCTGCCGTTGGTGTCGGCGCTGCAGCGGGTGCGGCTTCTGCCGCTGCCTCTGCGGGCGCAACCTCCTCTACTTCCTCAGCCCAGCCCTCGGTAATCTTCTCGCCGTCAGCAGGGCGGACTACACCTTTCACCACCGGGTGCTCGACCTTCTTCAGGAACTCCTTAAGCTCATCGATGTTTTTTGCCTCCTTTTCAGTAGCAATCTTGTCTTTCATCTCGTCAGGAATGGCGTCGGCAATTCGCTCCTTGAGGTCGGACGCCATCCAAACGACACGCCGCCAGCTGCCATCTGCTTGTATGAATTTCGGCGAGTAGAAGTAGGGAATGCCTATGCCGAGGAATCCGTAGACCTGTCGTCCGCCACCGACGCTCCCAGCGATTGTTGAAAACGGCAGCCCTATCGGCGTATCTTTAACCTTTGAGCCACGGTGAACCCAGCCGATACCGTCCACTTCCGGAATGTAGAAGCCAGCAACCTCGAAGCAGCCACAACTCGTGTGCGGGGCGTCGAGGAACGAGTGCAGCTTTATTTTGTTGTATTCGCCACCTGAAAGGCGCTCTGCAGCCTCGTTCACGCCTGTATATTCGCCGGCAATCGGGTCTATACACTCTCCCTTTGGAATAGGAGCGTTCGGACCCTCGGGGTCGACACGTGCAGATGCACGGCAGTCGAACCACGTCATCGCACCACAGAGCGATGGACGGTCAGGCGTGACAACACAAACGTTTGTCGGGGCGAAGCTCTGACACAGCGTGCACTGATAGAACTCCTCAACGTCCTCGTCGTGCAGCGTCCTCGTCCGCTCATCACGAGCCTTATAAATCTGCCGCGCCTCCTCGAGGCGTTTTTCCACTTCTTCTTTGTCGGTAATGTAGAGCGCTTCCATCTTTTGGATGAACGGGAGCTCGGACTTGAAAAGCTCAATCGACTTCTTTCCTATCTGCTTTAGCGACTTTAGCCCCTTCTTCATCGCCGCCTTGCTTATTCGCACCCAGATTTCGTCCCGCTGGTTAAGGTGCATGTAGCCCTGGATGTAGGGTTGGAACTCGTGGTTCCGCCGCTCGATAACCGGCTCTAGGTCCTTGTCAATTTCCGGTCCCCAGACCGTGTAAATCATGGCATAGGGGTAAGCCTTGCCCTCCTCCATCTCGGTGAGGTCAGGTCCTATAAGCTCAACGCGTCCGTCCCTGACTTTCTCGGGGTCGGGCTCGTAAATCACGAGCTCGAAGCCCGGCTGCGTCGGTCCGCCAAGCTCCACGAACATGTCGTCCTTCCTTACCCGCTCGCCCTCATACATCGGGCTCACGTCCAGCGGAAACTCCTCTTCCTCCGCCATTTTATTACCTCCTTTATCTTCTTATGCTCTCTACAAACTTCTTTAGCATCTCCTTATATTTGTCCTCATCCTTTGGGCGGATGTTCGGGAACGACATTGCGGCGTTCGGATGGAAATACCAGTCGATGGAAATCGCCCGCATCAGCGGCTTGATGCAGAAATTCCGAATGCAGGAGAGCATCTGCGACGCATAGTAGTAGATGATGCCAAAGAAGATGACGACGTCGTAGTTCCCGCCGCCGTCCAAGCCTTGCCACTCAGGGTCTCTGAGGTAGTTCGTCAGCTCGTGTAGGTTTATGATGGAGACGTTTTCGGTGTAGCCCTTCTGCAGGAAGCCCTTGATCGAATGTCCTGTAGCTGCGATGGGAATGCCTTTTTTCCCAATTTCAATGGCGATGTCCACGTAGAATTCGTCCCTAAGGATTTCAGAGCCAACGACAAGCAGCGGACGCTTCGCCGAAGACACGACAGCTGCCATCGTCTCCGGTGCCGCCACCATGCCGAGCGCCGCCGGTCCCGGAACGTTTGCAATATCAAATGGCTCGCAAACCATCTTTACACCCCCACTCACGTGTTCATTCCTTCTTCCTTACCAGCCTCGGCAGGTTCGTTGGGTCGAATGACGCATCGTAGGGTCGCATCGGACCCTCCAGTATCCTCTTACGCTCCCAGTCTATCTTCCAGCCACGCTCGTCCTCCAGCCTCTTCAAAAGCTCGTCCCTCTTTGCAATCGGCAGGTCAGTCGTCGTCCTCACGAATAAGTGCCAGTCTGGTGGCATGCACCCAAGATATTTCTCGTGTAGGTCAATGTAGTGCGTCAGCTTTATAGAGCGTCCTCTGTCGGTGTCAGATGGGCGGAAGCACAGCTTCGCAATCATCGGAAGCGCCTCCTCCACAGTCTCGCAAGCGACGAGCAAGTGCTGTGGCGCCGGCTCGAAGTGGTATTCGGTGCCGTTTCTCGCATCTATGATCTTCCAGTCGTCCTTGACATATGGTCGTCCTAAAAAGGCTCTTCTGTATTTCGTGCCGTGCGGTCCGACGACCGCCGGGACGCCGAGGCGGTTGAAGCCCGTGGCGATTGAAGCAGCTTTCTGCGACATTGCGCCCCAAGCAACGCCACAGGCGCCAACTCTGCTAAGGATGTAGTCGGCAATTTCCTCGTAATTGCCTCTGAGATTCCTCCTTGCGAATATCGAAGCTATTTTGATAGCGGCGCCATGGATGTGAGCGTTGGAAACGCAGGAACCGATGTTTATGACGCCACCCGCGTCAAATCTTCCGTGGTGCGTCTCATAAAGTCCATTGCCCTCCTCATCCTTCCAAAGAGCGGCATCGATCGCCATGCAGCCCGTGAGCACCACGATATAGTTCCTGTCTGCGAACTCCTTGGTAATGAGGTAAGCATCCCTCGTGCCGTTGGGGTAGTTTCCGCAGCCTATTACCGCAATCACGCCTGGGATCGTTCCAAGAACGATTGGAGCGCCAACGTCCCGAATCTCAGTGTCCCAAACAGGACCTCTTCCAACTCTCGCCCGCCCTCGCTCCTCTTTGACGTAGGGGTATGCCGCCTTCGTGATTACGTCCACGATTGGAATATGATACTTACAAACCTGCTCACAGCGTCCGCAGCCGACGCAACGGTCAAAAAGCTCAGCAAGCGGCTTAGTGTTGCCTGTCGCCGCTTTTGCCATCGCGCCCCCAATTCTAAGACCAATTGGACAAGCGAGCGTGCAATTCCCACACTGGTAGCAGAGCCGCACCCAGTGCTGGAACTCCTCGTCGTCCATGATAATTTTCATCGCCCGCCGCTTCGGGGCGATTTGCATTGCAGTCCTCACCGCAACCTCGCCAACACGGTCCGGGTCGAGAATCAGAACTCCCGGGACTTTGCCCTCTACGAGGTCTTTTACGACCTTGTCGGGCTCGTCGTAGGTGCGGTCTTCAAGCCCATGCAGCGCCTTGTCATTCGTTGCAATCACCGGCGTGAACGTCTTCTGCGCAAGTTCAATCACGTCTGCTCGGATACACTGTTCGTCAATGACGATGACATCAGCGATACCGAGCTTTATCGCTCGAAGCTGCCTTCCGAGGGCGCTCACTATCTTCGCCTTCGGGTAATACCTCGTGGTGTCGTGAGTGGTGCAACAAATGCCCCCAAGTTCGACTGCGTCGTCAAGCCCATGCTCCATGAGGTAATCGGCGATATCGGCGGCGGGCGGCACGTTGTGCCCAATCACCAGAATTACAGGTTTGCTCGTATCTATCGTTCCCAAGCCGACCTCCACGAGCGGAACGTCAGGACCGCCCCCGGGTTTGCTCGAAGGAAGTTTGTAAGCGGCAATCTGGATGATGTCCGCAACCTCCTTCGCCAGCGAATCGAGCATACCCATGTGCAACGCCTTCGACTCGAAGTCAAGAACCGAACCCTCCTGCCCTGTGTGCAGAGCATCAGAAAGCTGGACGATCTGCTCCTCTATGTAGTCAAGAACCTCTTCGAAGTCGCCAATCGTCTTCGGTCTTATTCCGGTGATGAGTCTCGTAAGTGGCGCCTCAACTGCGATCTCAGGTCCAAGGTCCACAGGAACGTCCCTGCCAAACTTCTTTATCATGTCATGCAACAAATGCCTTGCGTGCCCTGTATGAGCGGTGCAGCCGACGAGACAGGCAAGCAGCACGATTCGCCCCTGCTGAGCGTCCATCCTGATGCCGCAGGCGCCCTTCTTGTTCCCTGAAAGGTCACACTTCCCGTAAGTGCAGAGGCAACACATGTCGCAGAACGGTGCGTAAAAGGGTTTGTAGCGCTGGATGAGTTTGAAGTCCCAGTTACGGAGCGTCGTAATCCCCGGCTTCGGGTGCGGACCCATCGGCTCCCACTCTTCTTCTTCCTCAGCGACCTTGCCGATGACTATGCGCACATTTTCCAGCCCTGCAATGTCTAAAATGCCTTTTAGCTCCTTCGCCACAGTATCACACTCCTTTTGTGCCTTCGTTCGTAGGGCTCTCATAAAAAACTTGCTTTTTTGAACAACGTCAGAAGGCGAGCGGGTAAAATCATCATCAACGTTGATTAACGTCAAGAATCTCGTAAATCTTGTCAATTTGGAGACTCCGCCGCACGACAGTGGCGAGCTGTTCAAACTCCACCTCTAAGCTCCACGTCTCTCCACTCCGCAGCGGCTCTAACCCCCTCCGCTGACGCAGGTAGTTTATAAATGCCCGTCGGAAGTCGTGGTTGTCGAAGATGCCATGGATATACGTGCCAAGCACGCATGCTGAGAACGCCCCGTCAGGCACTAAAACGTCGTCGGCAGAGCGTTTTATGATAGTGAAAGCGTTCTGCTCTTTGGAGAGAGTCCTACCCATGTGAATCTCGTAGCCTTCAACACGCCCGTCGTAGAAGGGCAGATTCGAGACCGCGATGACTTGATGTGTCGTTTTCTCAGTATCGAAGAAAGTGATGGCGTCGAGTAGGCTCAGCCCCTCAGCTCTCTCCACCGCAGATTCTACACCGCTCTCGTCCACGACGAGCCGCCCGAGCATCTGAAAACCGCCGCAGATGCCTACTATGAATTTACCACGCTCGTGTGCTCGCAAGATTTGCGCAGCAAGCCCGTTCTGCCGCAAGCTCAGAAGGTCGTAAATCGTGTTCTTCGTCCCGGGCAAGATGATAGCGTCAGCGTCCGCTCTGAGACTTTCGTCAATGCTTACGTAGCGCAGCGAGACGTCAGGCTCCTTCTCAAGGGCATCAAAGTCCGTGAAGTTGGAAACGTGCGGCAGCATGATCACATCTATCTTTATCTCACCGTCGTTGCCGCCACGTCGGTCTTCAAGAGCTACGGAATCCTCCTCGTGAATTTTAAACCGGAAGTAGGGGACGACACCGAGCACCGGCTTCCCGGTTCGTCTTTCTAAAAACTCAAGACCCGACTCCAAGAGGCTCAAGTCGCCACGGAACTTGTTTATGATGAAGCCACGCACCAGCTCACGCTCGTCAGGCTCAAGAAGCTCCAGCGTGCCAAGGAGCCAAGCAAAGACACCGCCCCTGTCGATGTCGCCGACGAGGAGGACAGGGGCGTTGAAAAGCTTCGCAACCGTCATGTTCACGATGTCATTCGCCTTGAGGTTGATTTCGGCGGGGCTGCCGGCGCCCTCGATGACGATGATGTCGTTCTCGGCAGCGAGCTTTTCGTAACACCTCTTGATGGCGGCGAGCGCTTTCGGCTTGAACTCGTGATATTCACGGGCGGTCATGTTTCCGATAGGCTTCCCAAGGAACACGACTTGCGCGCCGACGTCGCTCGTCGGCTTCAGCAGAATCGGATTCATCTCAACCGTCGGCTCCTTGCGGGCTGCAAGCGCTTGAACCGCTTGCGCCCGCCCGATTTCGTGCCCAGCTCTCGTGACGAAGGAGTTGAGCGCCATGTTCTGCGCCTTGAACGGAGCGACTTCGAATCCGTCGTCCGAGAAGATGCGGCAAAATGCGGCGACAAGCACGCTTTTGCCAACGTGCGAGCCAGTGCCTTGGACCATGAGGGGTTTCGCAGCCATTATTTCCTGTTAACTACTTTTTGATAAAAGCCGCTTGCTAACGTTTCGATATGAAAAGCTGCGTCGTCGCCCGTGAGTTTAAATACTCATCGTTTTTACCTTATAAGATGCTTATGGGCGGCAAATACGACATTCGGGACGAGTATAAGTTGCGATATTTCGAAGAGGGCGGGCTTGTGCGTCGGAAGTGCGAGAAATGTGGCTCCTTCTTCTGGACAAGGGACGCTCGCAGGCGAACATGCGGCGACACACCCTGCGAGCCTTATTCCTTCATCGAAAACCCTCCTCTGAAGGAAAAAAATGTTGACGAAATGCGGGAGGCGTTTTTATCCTTCTTCGAGAGACACGGGCATAAGAGACTTAAGAGATATCCGGTGGTGGCGAGGTGGCGTGACGACATTTACCTAACGATAGCGTCCATCGCGGACTTTCAGCCGCATGTCACCTCCGGCGAAGTCCCGCCGCCAGCAAATCCGCTCGTGATCTCGCAACCATGCATCAGGCTTGAAGACCTCGAAGCCATCGGGCACAGCGGTCGCCACCTCACAATCTTCGAGATGATGGCGCACCACGCATTCAACAAGCAGAACGAAGAAATATACTGGAAGGACGAGACCGTGCGCTACTGCGACGAGTTCCTTTCAGAGCTTGGCGCAGACCTTTATGAAGTTACTTATAAAGAGGAGCCGTGGGCGGGCGGCGGAAACGCCGGTCCTTGTGTAGAGGTGATTTTAAGGGGTTTAGAGCTTGCGACGCTCGTATTCATGAATTTAGAATTGGCGACGGATGGAGACATTGAAATAAAAGGCGAACGTTACCGCAAAATGGAGTCCTACATCGTTGATACTGGTTATGGCTTAGAACGCTTCGTTTGGGCGTCTAAGGGGACGCCGACTGTTTACGACGCCATTTTCCCCGAGGTAATAGACGAGCTTGCGTCGGCGGCGGGCGTGGACGTCGAGGGTGTTGCACCGCTCATGAAAGAAGTTTCGAGGTTTTTAGGAGTTACGACGAACAAAAAGGAGCTTGCCAAATTCGTCGGTGCCTCCGCTGAAGAGCTTATGAGGAAGTTGAAGCCGCTTGAGCTGATATACTCCGTTTCGGACCACACGAAGTGCTTAGCGTTCATGCTCGGCGACGGGATTGTGCCTTCGAACGCAAAAGAAGGCTACCTTGCGAGATTAGTTTTGAGGCGTTGCCTCAGGATGCTGAAGGTTTTGGGCGTGGGGTTGCCACTTGAGGAGCTTGTTCTGAAGCATATCAAGCTTCTGCGGCGCTCTTTCCCCGAGTTGGAGGAGCGTGCCGACGACATCGTTGAAATTCTGTCGCTGGAGAAGACCAGATATGAGGAGACGCTTGCGAGGGGCGAGCGGCTCTTAGAGCGACTCTTGCGGGAGCGCAAGAAAATGACGACCGAGACGCTCGTGAACTTATACGACACGCACGGCGTTCCGCCTGAGCTCGTGTGCGAAGTTGCGGCGAGGCGTGGCGTCACCATGGAAATTCCCGAAAACTTCTACTCGTTGGTTGCGAGCATGCACAGCTCCGCCACTCCGAAGATAGAAAAAGATCCGCTCGTTAGGGAAATTCGGCGCCGGAAACTGCCAGAGACCGAAAAGCTCTACTATAAGGAGCCAAAGGCTTGGAGGTTTGAAGCTGAGGTTTTGGATTTTTTCGACGGCTGGCTCGTCCTCGACCGCACGCTTTTCTACCCCGAAGGCGGCGGGCAACCCTCTGACGTCGGAATGCTCAGAATTGGAGACTTTGAATTTAAAGTTTCGTATGTGCGGAGCGCCGATGGCGTCATCCTTCACAAAATCGAGCCTGTTGCCGGTAACGCAATAACCGCTGCCGCCCTAAAAGGAGCAAGCGTCGTGGGCGAAATAAACTTCAGGCGCCGCCTTTCGCTCATGCGGCACCACTCAGCGACGCACATAATCCTCGACGCCGCCCGCAAGGTTCTCGGTAAGCACGTCTGGCAGGCGGGTGCCCAGAAGGGTGAGCAAGTTTCAAGGATTGATATAACTCATTTTAAGCGAATTTCTGACGAAGAGCGGCGGCGCATCGAGCAGCTTGCGAACGAGGTTGTAATGCGGAACCTCCCGATAAAAACGGAATTCATAGAGCGGAACGAGGCTGAGCAGAAATATGGCTTCCGCATTTATCAGGGCGGCGTCCCCGGCGGTAAGTTCATAAGAATCGTAGAGGTCGGCGATGACGTCGAAGCCTGCGCTGGGACGCACTGCGAGTTCACAGGCGAGATCGGCGCCATCAAGATTCTAAGGACGGAACGCATTCAAGATGGCGTCGAGCGCATCGAGTTCTCGGCGGGCGAGGCTGCAATCTCAAGCGTCCAGGAGTTGGAGCGCATTTTGAAGGAGGCAGCGAATGCCTTCAGAGTACCTTACGAGGTTTTGCCGCAAACCGCCCGCCGTTTCTTCGAGGAGTGGAAGCAGCTACGCCGAGAAGTCGAGAGGTTGCAGAGTGAGATGGCGACGCTCCGCATCGAAAGCATAAAAGGCCGAGCTAAAGAAATAAGTGGCGAGACTGGCGTCGTAAAGGTCGTCTCCGAGAAAGTCGAAGCAGCAGACGTCAAGGAGCTGGTGAAGCTTGCGGCGTCGCTTTCAGCCGAGGGCATCGTTGCAATTTTGGCAAGCGAGAGCAGGGGGCGGGCGTCCGCAGTAGTCGCCGTCCCGAAGCCGCTGACCGCAAGGATAAAAGCGGGCGACGTTGTGAAGATTGTTTGTGAAATTCTCGGCGGTGGCGGCGGCGGGAGTCCTGAACTCGCTCAAGGAGGCGGGCAAAAGCCCGAAATGCTCGATGTTGCGCTGAAGAAGGGTGTAGAGTTTATTAAATCGCTCCTCAGCTTGGATTGACGCCGTAGCCCGCTTGCAGTAGCTGTGCGATTTTGCGACCTCCCTCATTGCGGGGCGGTGGCGTAGCTGAGAACGCATATCGGAGTCTCCTACACGTCCCCATTATCGCTGTCCCTTCTCACCACAAGCCGCAGCGGTGCTCCTTGCTGTCTCCGTGCGACCCGGTTCAGCCGTCTCAAGTCGGGCGTGCTCAGTCCGCAACGCCCCCCCTCTGACCGTGCCACGGGAAATTACATTTCTCGGCACAATCCCGCATGAACCCATGTCGTGAGCAGGAGTCCCGCGGTATTTTGAGCTCGCTTCGCCACGAACGCGCCAGTAAGCCCTTTCTCATTAATTTATTGTAACGTCTTGTAGAAATACAAACAGGGTGGAAAATCATGATGCATATGCACAAGCGCGTTGGCAACTCCACTTTAGAGCTTATAGAGGGCGACATCACGGAACTCGACGCCGACGCAATTGTGAATGCGGCGAATTCCTCGCTGAAGATGGGCGGCGGTGTAGCTGGGGCGATTCTTAGGAAAGGCGGTTACGAAATTCAAGAGGAGTGCGACCGCATTGGATATTGCCCAGTCGGCGACGCCATAATCACAACGGGCGGGCGGCTGAAGGCAAAATACGTAATACATGCCGTTGGTCCTAAATGGGGCGAGGGCGACGAGGATGAAAAGCTGAAGAATGCGACCCTGAACTCATTGAAGCTTGCGGACGAGCGGGGGCTAAGAAGCATAGCGTTTCCAGCAATTAGCACTGGCATTTTCGGCTTCCCCATGGACCGCTGCGCAAAAATAATGCTCTCCGCCACAATTTCATACCTGCAAGGCAATACGCAGCTCGAACGTGTGGTGTTCTGCCTTTTCGGCAAGGACGCCTTCGAAACTTTCAGGAAAACGCTTGAGGAGCTGCTGCCGTAGCTGTGAAGGACGAGCCTCAACAGGCGGCGACCCTTCTCTTGAACCCGCAAGACAAGCTTAGCTGCTCAGCACCGCCAAAGCAGCTCGTAGATCGGACTCTGCTAAGTTCGTGAGACGTTTTCACTACCGCACTGCGGACAGCGTATCGGAAATTTGTAGGGGCTTTCTTGGAAAACATAGCCGCACTCGCACATGAAAAATACTCTGCCCTCTTCGGTTTCGAAGCTCATTTTCTCACCCTATAGTCACATTATGCACAACAAGTGTGAGAGTGAAATTCGACGGACTGGAGACGTTCACATAATTCTTGTGAGGCGAAGGTGGAGAGAAGTCCATGTCACTAAAACTAGCATTGACCTCTTCTAAATAATATATCCATGCTTGGGAGTAAGAGCCGCCGACTGAAATATTGACGTATCTTACATTTCCAGTAGCTACTAAGACAGATGTCGCATTCATCTCGTCGGGATATTGTTGTATTGTCAGCTCGGCGACGCTGCCACCTTTCGAGAATGCGCCTGAGACGTTGATGATGGAAATATACAGATATTTTTTGCCACTGACGTTGAGGAAAACGATTTTGGGCTTGGAAACGATAATGCTGCTGTTCGGGAAATATTCTATGACGGCGCCGTTCTCGTAGGCGATTCCACGGTTGCCGAGCATGAAGACAAGGCTCTGGTAAGTGAAATTCCTACCTTGCGGATTGCCGGTCCAAGAGATATTCATCCAACTTCCGTTGGAAAGGGAAAGGGAGCCTTGGCTCACTCTAACTTTGACTGTTCGGGCAGGGGATTGCCCCAAGGCTACTTTTTCGACGTTGCTTTGGATAGTAAAAAAAGCAGTTTCCATGCTTTGGAAGACCGAATTCTCCTGCGTCCTCTTAATTAACGGCATACCGCCGACATAAACAATAGTTACGACCGTCACGACCGCTGAAAATGTGAGAATGTATCCGATAACTTCGGATACGCCCTTTTTGTCCATAATGCTACTAATGCTACTAACCAAGGTTCACCACCTCCTAAAGCCCAACGTCAGTTCCTTAACGCCGCCGTAAGCGGTCGTCGTGTTCGCAGAAGCGTTGACCTCTGCGCTCATTCCGCTAAGCGTGTAATTCAGGGAAAAGCCCTTGAATGAGTAGAGCTGAAGCTGGTCTGAGGCGGGTGGGATGAAAACACGGTAGCTATATCCACCAATTTCCGAGGGCAAACGCTCCGTGACGGTAACGGAACCGTCATGTGGCAGCGTGATTATCATCTCCATTATTTCGGTGCTGAACGCATTCCCTAAATCGTTAAACTGCTGCTCCGTCGTTACTTTCGATGGGAAGGCGAGAAGCGTATCATGATAGAGATACAAGCTTGCTATGAAGACAATAACGGCTGTTGCGAATATTATAAATGAGATTGGCGACACCGCACCGCTTCTCATAATGCTGCTTTTCTCACTCCAGAGGAATACTTCTTTCCGCATACACACCCAACGTAAAGTTTACTTTTTCGTTCGACAGCAAAATACAGATGCTGGCACTTTTTTCATCCTTTTTCACCATGCTTACATTTACGACAAAGCCATGAGCGGCGTATATCTTTGAGACGTTCTCAGCATACTCTGCCATTGAATCATTAAACGCACCGAAATCCCCTTTGGTTCTAACAAGCTTTGCGACCCTCACGGTTTCCTCGTAAAGCTCATTTAATTCGTAGCTTGGGAATTGCATCTCTGCCTGCGAGACTCGGTAGCCTGCGGAAAGCGCTTGGTTCAGGAGCAATACGACAACGAGCAAGCCAAGTGCGAGAATCAGCCCTGAGAGGACTATCCATTGCCCTTTGCGTGCCGTGCTGTTCCTCGCCCCGCCGCTCAAATTTGCCATGCCGTCAACCTCACTTCATAAACCTCAGGAACAACCCCATCCAATACGGTAACAAGTTTCCAAACAGAGACGGCGTTCGCAGGCGGCTCGCCGAAAGTGTCGTTCGTGCCATTGGGGACTCGTTCGAACGTTAACGTCGTGGCATTCAGCCTCAAAATTTCAACTTTACAGAAGACACCCTTGTTTGAGAGGTTGGTTTTGAGCCATTGTCCCATGATTTCGTCAGCCCCGTTAAAAGAGCCGTTGACGGTGCCGTTGACCTGATGGTAAAGCCAGCTTGTGTGGTCTTCTCGCTCCATGTCAAGGATGTTGAGGAAGTCTTCAGCGTAAAGCTTTAGCTGGACTGCCATGGTTTCGGAGAGCTGCGTGCTCGTCGTCGGAACCGAGCGGGCGGCGAAGGTTACGACGCTAATGATGAGCAAGGCTGTCATCAAAGCCTCTATCGTGTGCATCTGTCCTCTTTTCAGTCGTTTTCTTAATCTTTCTTCCACGTCCTCACCTACCATACGTAAACGACGAGCTTCACGCACTTCGCATCACCAAGCTGAGTGCCAAGGTTTGGAGGCGCATCATCAATGGCAACAAGCCGCTCTATCTTTTCAACGTTAACGTTGCCGCTGCTTGGCACGGGGGCACCAATTTGCAATATAGGCAAGTCGCCGAATTCAAGGAGCGAGATGTTGAAGTTATATTCAAGCTCACTGCCGCCCATCTCGATGAAGAGTCCAAGTTTTCTATATATATTCTGCTCTTCTGGGATATAAGTCTGGTTGTTCCACCATTCTTGTAATTTCTCTATTTTCGCCCATGAAAGATTGTTGGGGATTATATCCTCGTAGGATGACCAAATCGGGGCTCTTGTCGCAAGCCCTACTCTTTTGATATTATTTAAGACCGCACATACCGCTGTTAAGTTGCTGAAATTAAGGTTTTTATGCCATTCCGAAATTATGAAACCACCGATGTCGTAAATTCCGCCATCCTCGACGAGAACGGTGCTCGTGCGGAAGGCGACGGGCTGGAGGTCAGTGGCTCTCGTTTGAAGTGGAGTGAAAAGTGTTGGTAAAAGTGATATGAGGAGAACTAATGTGAGCATGAAAACGCCAAGTCCTGTGAGGAAATCCACGCTTACCTGCGCCTCTTTTGCCATCCTTACAAAATTAGTTGAAAGGCAGAGTTAAAAAATTGCGGAAAATTGGAAAAAAAATAAAAAATAAAGAAAAAATGTTAACTAACTTCTTTTATGCGCACTCTCACCGCCGCGGCAGGGTCGTTGGTTGGGCCTATCCATTCCTCCGCTCCGTCGACGAGCTCGCGCACATGCAGCGAGACCTCGTGCATGCCGCTAGCCATCGGCACCCATGTGGCGTTGATTTCTACGTCTTTCTCTTCTCCCGCATTTAAGGTCGCATCCTTCTGGGCTAAGAGCATGCCGTCAACGCAGAGTTTTACTCTGACTGTAACCGGGGTGCTCTTGTTGTTCTTGATGTTTAATGCACATGCATCGATAGTGACAGGCTGTCCTATTGTCGGGCTTTCGGGAATGATGCTAAGGGCGTGTTCGCCGTTCCACGTGACGTTGCCGCTCATCTCTGCGCTGCTGCCGCCGCTGACGATTATATTCTTCTCGGTTGTAGAGCTCTTGCCGCAATTGTCTTCAACTTCAAGCACTACGGTGTAACCTCCGGGCTGGCTGTATGCGTGACTTACCGTAACCACGTTGCCCTCTGCGTCCCAATTGCCGTCGCCGTTGAAATCCCATCTGTAAACGGCGATGTAACCGTCAGGGTCGTAGCTGCCGGAAGCATCGAGCGTGATGGACTGGTTCGCAAGTGGCGTCGTATTGCTCACATGAAGCACCGCAACCGGCGGCAAATTCTCTAAAACTCGTATCTCATGCGTTGCGTTCATTTTTGCACCGTCGTCGTCAGTGACAGTCAGAATCACCGTATAGTTGCCCGCTGTGGCGTATGTATGCGTCACCGTCTGCCCACCTCCCGTAGCGTCATCGCCGAAGTTCCATTCGTAAGCAATTATTTCGCCGTCAAGGTCTGAAGCATCCGCTTCGAACTGCACCTCATCGCCCTCGCTTGTGACCTCAGGTCCAACTATGCCCACGCTTGGCGCTCTGTTGTTTATTTCCACGGTGACGGTTGTGCTGTTCGTCGCTCCGAGGTCATCGGTGACGGTCAGGGTCGCTGTGTAAACGCCATCATCAGCATACTGGTGCGTCACGACGCCGCCGCTTGCCGTGTTCCCGTCGCCGAAATCCCACTCGTAAGCGACGATGACGCCGTCAACGTCGTAACTCGCAGAACCGTCAAATGTTATGTCGGCATAAGTGTAGGTCTCGTTCGGGCTCGCAGTCGCAACTGCGACGGGCGGCGCCGTAACTGCAACGCTGAGCTGCGGCAGTGGAACTTCGTGTTCCTCGCCAAAAGCGTCTTCGTAGGTTACTTCCGAATCACCTGTATTCAGAACGACGCTTCCTGAAACCAGCGGCTTAACGTCGAAGGAGACGCTCCAAGTCTCATTGGCAGAAAGCTCGCCGACGTTCCAGACGAGCCGGTTGCCCACTATTTGCGGCTCTTCAGTCGCTCCGCCGGCGTATTCGACGTCTTCAGCGAGCTCGAACGTGACGACGACGTCTTTAGCAGTAATGTTGGAAAGTTCGACAGCCAAGTCCCTATAGATGTCGCGAAGGTCTTCACTGGTTGCCGGGAAGAAGGGCACACCGCCTGTCGTTTCCGCAATCTGTGTCAGCTCCTCGTAGTTGACGCCGCCCCAACCAATGACGTATATCGGAATTCCGTCGTTAGCCGCCCTTTGAGCTTGGTCGAGCGGGCTGACGCCCAAGTTCCACCAGCCGTCAGTCAGCAGGATTATTGCCTTAACGGCGTCGTCTCTCCCGTAAGCTTCGAGGTGGTCGAGCGCTCTGTCAAGACCTTCGCCCATGGGTGTGCCACCGCTCGCAGAAAGCCCGTTTATCGCACTCTTGACGTCGTTTTTGTTCGTCGTCAAGCTCTGGACGACCGTACAGTATGCGGAATAACTCCAGCCGCTGGAATGGAATTTCACGAGAGCCGCTCTGTCATTACTCTTCAGAAGGTCAACGAATTCATTAGCCGCGTCTTTTGCTCCTTCTATTCTCACAGGTGGCAGCTCCGCACAGAACGTCCTCTGTGGTTGGGTGTAGCCTGAGTGGTAATAGTAGAGCTTCGCGTAAACCTCGTAAGTTCCCGGTTGTAGGTCGCCCCAACGGACAACCGAATATCCGCCTTTAGTGCTCGTTGTCGCTCCTGTATCTTTGTTTTTTAGGTAGGCGTAATAGTAGTCATAGTAATAGAAGTAAACATCGGCGCCATAGCCACGACCGGGGAGCGTCTGAAGCATGACTTCTACCTCTTCTGGCTCGGAGACAGTGAACTCTCCGACCTTCTGGTAGCTCGTGGTGAGCGTTACGTCGGACAGGTCGGTTATAATGGTCCCGTATCGGTTCATCGAACCAGAACAGTCCATGACGAGAGCGACGTCGAGTGGGAACGAGATTTCAGGCGTGCCGTTTCCGGTGAGCGTGATTGTTACCCTCGTGGTCTCGCCGAGTTGTATGACGTCCGGGCTGACGCTTGCGTCGGCAATCACATATACGCCGCCTTGCGCCACTGTAGCCGCTGTCGCCGCAACAAGTATCGCAAGGACGAATATCGCTAAGAGCTTTGCGTCTCTCATCGCTTCTCACCTCTAACTGGTCGTTTCAATCGTCGTGTTTTCGAGTATCTGCTGGACGAACTCCGCCAAATCTTCGATGTAGACGACGCTTGTCTCGTCGAACGGGTCAGTGCCGACGACGAACTCCACGAGGTCAGGCAGCCCGTCGCCGTCGGAATCCACGTCTATGACGTCAGGGATGCCGTCACCGTCCGAGTCCGGAAACTCGTCAGCGAGCGAGACTGAAAGCAGCGAGAACAGACAGAGCACCAAAACCGCAATGAAAACCGCAGCGAAAATCTTCTTCATAAAATCCCCCCATCTGTTTTTAAAAAGCGTTCGACAAGCCATACGTCATCGGCTATGCCGCATGCGCCGCTCTTACCTCGTGCGCTCTTGTAGAGTTTGAACGAGAGCTCTGTCTTCGGGTTGTGCTCGACATTAAGCTCTGTAAGCGCCTTGCCATCATCCTCAGAAAAAAGGAAGACGACTGCCGCAGCCGTTAGAGCCGTGAGCAGCGCCGCCGCCCCTGATGCCTCAAAATTTGGAAGCTTCCCAAGCTGTGCCTCTTTGATGTCCGGGATTCCGTTGTGGTCGGCGTCCACGAAGATGAGCGAGAGCGCTGCATCGTTTGCACTACTGCACGTCGCAAAAACGCCGAAACTAAAGACTACAAGCGCCACAACCGCTACAGTTTCCACCCGCATAGCCTCGCTCACATATTAAGAAGCCCATTTTAAGCCCGTTTCCAAAGAATAAAAATTTATTACTATTATTTTGAAGTGATGTTAAAATAATCTGATGTTAAAATAATATGCTTTCGGATATTGAAAATCTGTTAAAAGTTATGATTAACCTTATATTCAAGCTTCCAAATTTTCTTCATGTGAAGCGGCTTACAGTGCTAGCGGCAGTGGCAGGCTTAGCGATTGCCACTATCTTGGTTATAGGCATACTTATGCTCACGTCACAGCAGGAGAATAGTGCTGAAGCGCTATTGATTTCGTCAAAGGATGCTGTCAAGAGTCTTCACACTTTAAGAGCTGAAGCCTACGCATCGAAGGACGTCAAAACGCCCACCGCACACGAGCGAGCTAAATACGTTTTTAGCGTGGAGTTTGCAAGCGATTTGGGCACAAGGATTTCGTTTGATGACTTTGAGTTCGAATATGAAGGAGAAAATGAAGAAACGATGGAAAGGGTGGGCGGTGAACTGGGGAAGACGCTTGATGGTGCTTGGCTTCTGGAGAAGGGAGAGTATTACTGGTTATACACGCCTGCGGTTGCGGAGCACGTCGTCGAATATAAAACTGGAAGCGGCTTGCTGAGATACGAATTCTTGCCCATATTCCACTTTGACGTTGCCGAACTTTTCAGCTTTGCCGAGAATTCCAGATATTTGGGAACCGAGGCATTAAACATAGGGAATGACTCTGTTGAGGCACATGTTGTCGAGTTCGACCTGCCGGCATCGCTTATCCCATGGCGGACCGCAGCCGTTGTGAAGGTATGGATCTCCGCCGCCGACAGGCTCCCTCTCAGGGTTGTCGTCACCTCAAAATACGAAAACACCGACATCACGCTTGAATTCGGCTGCACATCCTACGAAAAGGACGTGAGCGTGCCGCCGGGACATTTTGAAATCCCCGAAGGACTTTTCGTCGTTAGGCGTTATTAAATTCTATTCAGCGTTTTTAGGCGCTCTGGAAGGTCCAAAATCTTCGCAGGAACGCCGACCGCAAGCTTCCAAGCGGGAACATCCCTCGTGACGACGGCGCCGGCGGCGACGAAAGCGCCCTCGCCGATTTCCACGCCGGGAAGGACAACGGCGTTTGCACCCACGGTTGCGCCACGCTTTATAATCGGTCCTTTCAGGGGATATTCCTCTCTTATGGGATACTTGTCGTTCGTCAGCACGACGTTCGGACCCAAAAACACAAAACTCTCGACGACGGTGTTCGTGGGGATGTAAACGTTGGATTGTATGCTCACGTTGCTGCCGATTTGGGTCTTTCCTTCGATGACAGCGTTTGTGCCGACGAGCACGTCGTCCCCTATCGTCGTTTCCTCTCTTATCATGACGTTGTGCCCAGTTCGCAAATTATCACCTATCTTCACATCGCAGTAAATCACCGTGTTTGACCTTATCACGGCATTATCTCCGATTTTCACGCCGCTAAACTTGTATTCTTCCAAGCTTATTCCCTTTTCAGTAATTTCCTTTAATATCCTCGGCGTCGGGTAGCCGATTATTACGTTTTCGAGGATTACTGCGTTTTTTCCTATCTTCGTGTCTCCGTAGATTCTTACGGACTCGTGGATCATCTTTTAATGTTTAAAAGGAGCCTTTAAAGTTTTGTGGCAGCCAGCGTAGGCTACTGGGCATCGTTCTTTTCTTGACATTCCTTCTGGCGAAAACCGAAAATAATAACATCGTGGCTGGTATCTTTATTTCTGAGCATGGCGGAAGAAGAGGGCGTGGAGTATAACGCAGAGCACATACAAGTGCTTGAAGACCTAACTGCGGTCAGGAAAAGACCCAGCATGTATATTGGCGATACTGGAC
>QMVQ01000006.1 GCA_003661185.1 Candidatus Alkanophagales archaeon
GTTGTATAAACTCTCATAATCAACTCATTCCTCTCCACACCGCAGAATAAACATATACGCTTTTTATTCGCTTTAACAACTGTTTCGTCTGAGGCAATCAGATCTCTTTTTTTTCTCTGTCGTAACCGGTAGCTTCTCTTCAAATTTCTTTTCTTTATCCAGTTCCGGACAGAGGTTTTAGAGACGGGATGGACTCTGACAGAATCCCGGCAGCCCTTCCCCGAAGCCGTCTGAATATAAGCAAGGATCTTAACTCGAAAGGCGGCGGCACCTTATTCCTCTCAAACACCTTCAACTCCTCCACAATCCCCCTTACACTACGCATAAAAAATCTTATGTGGACACGTCCTAGTCCTCACGCAATTCATCACAACCCTGATGGGTGTGAGCTTTCTTGCTTAGTTTTTTGTAATGCCCAGTTTAGACGCCGCTCAGCAGAAGGAAACAAATTGCCGACATCTTGGCATTTAATAATGTGGAGGCATGAGGTAAGCTTATATATGAGGCTTGCCAACGGCAAGTGATATCCGACAATAAAGGAGGTAATGTCCGGCGTGCTGCTTGCCCGAATAACTGGGAATTGAGGCGGGAAAATGTGGAGAATAGTTGCAAAGCCCGAGGTATGTATGGGATGTCACCTTTGCGAGATTTGGTGTGCGGTGGCGCACTCTACGTCCAAAGACATCATTAAAGCCTTCCTTTACGAGGGACAGAAGCCCTTGCCGAGACTCCTCGTTGAGGAAAGCTACCCTGAAAGCTTTGCGCTGCAGTGCAGGCATTGCGATGAGCCCGAATGTATGTTCGCATGCATCAGCGGCGCCTTATATAAGGACAGAGCGGGCAGAGTGCTCCATGACGAGAGCAAATGCGTCGCCTGTTATAGTTGCATAATGGCTTGCCCCTACGGCGCCATCAGAATTAACCCGTTCACCGGCAAGATTCTCAAATGCGATCTGTGTGCGGATTTGGATTTCCCGTTATGCGTGGAAAAATGTCCAAACAACGCTCTGGAATACGTGGAGATTAAGACTGAGGCGGAGGAAAAGCTTTATGAGATATGATTACGTCATCATAGGGAACTCTGCAGGTGGCATCGGCTGCGTTGAGGCAATAAGAGAGCTGGATGAAGCTTCGAGCGTGGCGGTAATCGCTGCTGAGAAATATCATGCTTATTCCAGAGCTTTGATCCCGTATTATCTGGATGGCAAGATAGAGTTGGACAAAATCTATTATCGCCCGCATGATTTTTACCAAAAGATGAACGTCGAGACGCATCTCGGCGTTAAAGCCGTAGGAATAGATATAAATTCAAGGGAGGTCCTGCTGGAGGATGGGGTGCGGGTCGGCTTTGGCAAGCTACTGATAGCAACCGGCGGAAAGCCGTTTATACCTCCTATTGAGGGGCTTTCAGGTCAAAAGAACGTTTTCACCTTCCTAAAGCTCGAAGACGCCCTCGGCGTGAAGGAGACTTTGAAGAGCGCTGAGACATCGCTAATTCTCGGAGGCGGTATCATCGGGCTGATGGTGGCTGAAGTTTTGAGACGGAAAGGGCTCGAAGTCATAGTGGTGGAGCTTGCCGACAGAGTTCTTGCGCCGGTCGTTGACCCGATAACCTCAAAACTCGTGCAGGAGAAGTTTGCTGAAAATGGGGTTGGGATTATCCTTCAGAACACGATTGCAAAGGTTGTTGGAGAGAAGGAGGTTGAAAGAGTAATCTTGAAGGACGGGAGCGAACTTCCAACGGACTTGCTTATTTTAGCGGTTGGCGTGCGTCCCAACACTGAGGTTGTGCGAGATACCCCCATCAAAGTGAATAGGGGCATAGTGGTGGACAAATATATGGAGACGTCCGTCAAAGGCATTTACGCCTGTGGCGACTGTGCCGAGATCTACGATTTTGTTTTCGGAGCTAACAGGGTGCTGCTGCTCTGGCCAACAGCCTACGTCGGCGGGAGAATCGCAGGCTTCAACATGTGCGGCGTCCGCCGTGAACTCACGCACGCCACGAGCATGAATGCAATGCATTTCTTTGACTTCTATATTGTGAGCGCCGGGCTGAACGTCCCGAATGACAGCGATGAGTTTGAGGTGATCTACAAGCTTGACGAAGAGCGGAAGATTTACAGGAAATTTGCGCTCAAAGATGGGGAAATAGCTGGATTCATCCTCGCAGGAAAGGTTGACAGGGCTGGAATATTCTTAAAACTTATGAAAGAAGGCGTTAAAGTCACTGGGTTCAAGGACAAGCTGTTGAAGGAGGATTTCGGGTATGTTGACTTGTCTGAGGAAATAAGGTGGGATTTGCTGGCGGATAAAGTGAAGCTGGGGGTGGTATATGAGTATGCGGCGTATGAGGCGTGAGACTCTGCCCGATAAGGAGCACCAAGCCTGCGGCTTGTTTGGCGTGATGAATAGGAAGGGAGAGAGATTTGGAGGAAGGATGGCTATAGATGCCTTGATGAACATGAGGGTCAGAGGAAACGGGCTTGGAGCCGGTTTTGCCGCCTACGGAATTTACCCTGAACATAAAGATTACTACGCATTGCACATAATGTTTCAAGATTGGGACTTAGATGCGAAGCGTGAAGTTGATAAATTCCTTGGAGCAAACTTCGACGTTGTTTGCGACGAGGAAATGCCCACGAATCCTGAGGCATCGGTGATAAATCCGCCGCTCGTGTGGCGTTACTTCATGGCGCCGGATAAAAAAGGAGATGAAAAAAGGCTCAGCGACGATGACTACGTAGTAAAGAAAGTGATGCACATAAACACGAGGATAAAAAACGCTTACGTCTTTTCGTCGGGGAAGAACATGGGCGTGTTCAAGGGCGTCGGCTTCCCTGAGGAGATAGCCGAGTATTTCATGCTTGAAAAGGAGTATAGGGGGTATATTTGGGTGGCGCACAGCAGGTTCCCAACGAACACGCCCGGCTGGTGGGGCGGCGCCCACCCGTTCTGCATCCTCGACTGGACGGTCGTCCATAACGGGGAAATTTCATCTTACGGCACGAACAAGAGGTATCTTGAGATGTATGGCTATTATTGCACGCTGCTTACCGACACTGAGGTCATGGCCTACGCCGTCGACCTACTGATGCGAAGGCAGCGCCTCCCGATCGAAATTGTGGCGAAGATATTCGCGCCGCCGATGTGGGACCACGTCGACATCATGGACGAGAAAAGGAAGAAGCTCTACATGACGTTGAGGATGGTTTACGCTCCGTTATTGATAAACGGACCTTGGACGATTATCGTCGCTCATCACGGTGAGATGTTCGGCATAACTGACAGGATAAGACTCCGCCCCATAACCGCAGGGGAGAAAGGCGATTTGCTTTTCGTTTCGTCGGAAGAAGCAGCTATTAGGGCGGTCTGTCCCAACCTCGATAGAGTCTTCACGCCGATGGGCGGCGAGCCCGTGGTGGGCAGGCTGAAAGGCGTGGAAAAGGAGCTGAGGAAGAAGGCTGAAGAGGGGGTGTAGTGGTGGAGCTGGTCAGAGGAGAAGAGATGTTCAGTCACATGCTCCCGGAGTTCATCGTGGAGCGTCGAGAAGACCGCTGTATAAGATGCAGGGTCTGCGAGCGTCAGTGCGCTTTCGAAGTTCATAAATACGACAAAGAGCTCGATATGGTATTTTCCGACGAGAAGAAGTGCGTCGGCTGCCAGAGGTGCGCCGTTTTATGCCCGACGGATGCGTTGGTCATAAGACCGCACCCCGGGGAGTACCGGCGGAACGCTAACTGGACGAGAGAGCGCATCCAAGACTTGAAGAAGCAGGCTGAGACCGGCGGCGTTATTCTGACAGGGAGCGGCAACGACAAGCCCTACCGTATCTACTGGGACCACATCGTCCTGAATGCATCTCAGGTTACGAATCCTTCGATTGACCCGCTGCGGGAGCCCATGGAGTTAAGAACGTTCCTCGGCAGGAAGCCTGATGCGTTGGAGTTAAGATTCAACGGCGGCGACTACGAGGACGTGGAGGTAGCCACCGAGCTATATCCGAACGTGATGATAGAGACACCGATGGTATTCTCAGCTATGTCCTACGGGGCGATAAGCTATCAGGCTTTCAAGTCGCTGGCGATGGCAGCAAGCGAGTATGGAACGCTGTTCAATACCGGCGAGGGCGGTCTGCCGAAGGAGCTTCGGAAATACGGCAAAAACGCCATCGTGCAGTGCGCGAGCGGAAGATTTGGCGTCGACCCTGAATACCTCAACTGCGCCGCCGTCGTAGAAATCAAAATAGGGCAGGGCGCAAAGCCTGGAATAGGCGGGCATTTGCCGGGCGAGAAGGTGACGCTGCCGATTTCGGTGACGAGGATGATTCCTGAAGGCACGGACGCCCTTTCCCCAGCGCCGCAGCACGACATTTATTCTATCGAGGACCTGAGCATGCTCATCTACGCCTTAAAGGAAGCAACAAACTACGAGACGCCCGTCAGCGTTAAGATAGCGGCGGTGCACAACGTCGCCGCAATAGCAAGCGGGATGGTCAGAGCCGGCGCCGATATAATCGCCATTGACGGCCTGCGAGGCGGAACCGGGGCAGCTCCGAAGATCATCAGGGACAACGTCGGAATTCCCATCGAGCTCGCACTGGCGGCGGTCGACCGGAGGCTGAGAGAGGAGGGGATAAGAAATAAGTGTTCGATTCTCGTCGCCGGTGGCTTCAGGTGCAGTGCCGACGTTGTAAAAGCCATAGCGCTCGGAGCGGACGCTGTTTATATCGGCACGCCCGCGCTCGTGGCGATGGGCTGCACTCTCTGCCAGAAGTGCTACACAGGAAAGTGCAACTGGGGAATCTGCACGCAAGACCCTTACCTTTCAAGGAGGCTGAACCCTGAAATCGCTTCTAAGAGGCTCGTGAACCTGCTGAGGGGCTGGAGTCTCGAAATAAAGGAGATGCTTGGTGGGATGGGCATAAACGCCGTTGAAAGCCTTAGGGGCAACAGGGAGCATTTGCGGGGCGTGGGGCTTGAGGATTGGGAGCTTGAGGTTCTCGGCATAAAGGGGGCTGGTGAGTGATGGAATATTCCATAGGCGGTCTCAGAGATATGTTCCTCGGAAATGTGCGTCGTCTCGAGGACATCCTTAGCTACGCAAATATTAGCGACGACATAGCTGAGATAGATGCCTCAAGATTGGTTCATAAGGAAATAAACGACCTGATGCAGTATTGCGCCCTGCAGGGAGTCAGGAAAATCGTTTTGCGGGGTGTGTGCGGGCAGCGCTACCTCGGGACGAGACTCTACTTCCCGAACCCAAGACCAAGGCTCGAAATCGAAATCCATGGGCATCCGGGCAACGATCTCGGCGCCTTCCTCGACGGGCATCGTATCGTCGTTCACGGGAACGCTCAGGACGGCGTCGGAAACACAATGGACGGAGGCGAAATCCTCGTTCATGGGCGGGCGGGCGACGTCGTCGCAATGTCCATGCGGGGCGGCAGAATCCTCATCAGGGACGACGTCGGCTATAGGACGGCAATCCACATGAAGGAGTATAAGGATAAGGTTCCCGTGCTCGTCGTCGGCGGCACCGCCCAAGATTTCTTCGGCGAATATATGGCTGGCGGCAGAGTGGTCCTCCTCGGCTTGAACCTCGGCAACAAGCCGCACCGTGCGAGATATATTGGAACGGGCATGCACGGCGGCATCATGTTCATTAGAGGTAAGGTGGAGAAGTGGCAGCTCGGCAAAGAAGTCGGAATTGTGGACATGGAGCGAGAGGACTGGAAACTCCTTGAAAAGCATGTTGGGGATTTCTGCGAAATTTTTGGATTTAAAAGGGATGAGGTGCTTGGCGGGGACTTCCTGAAGCTGAAACCAATGACGAAAAGACCCTACGGCAAGGTTTACGCATACTGACCTGCTTTATGGGAATCAAGAGGAGTTGCTGCCGTAACGGTTCTTATTGAAGGAAAAAGTTGCTAAAAGCCAAATCCAAATTCAAAAACCTCAGGCGTTCTTATTCCGTTGCCTATCATATCAGTCTTAGGGTTTCCAAGTTCATCGGCGCCCTCGTGTCGATACCGAACTTTTTGTATATTGCGCTTGCGAGCTCTATGCATTTCGAGCTCTCGCCGTGCACGCATACGACTCTGGAGGGCTGCGGTTTCATCCGGCGCACGTATTCGAGGAGCTGCTCACGATCGGAGTGCCCTGAGAACCCGTCCACGGTGATGACTTCCATATTTATCTTTACGACCTCGGTCTTCCCCTCGCCTGTGGAGAACTGCACCTCCTTCCAGCCACGCTGGATGCGCCGCCCCAGCGTCCCCTCCGCTTGATAACCCACGAAAATCATAGTGTTCCGCTCATCATAAGCCAGACCCTTTAGATACTCTATCACGGGACCGCCATTCAGCATGCCTGACGTCGCAAGTATAATCGAGGGCTCCGGGCTTTCTATGACTTCTTTGCGCTTGTCGGCGTCATCGACTTGTACGAAAACGTCTGAGAGGAAAGGATTTAGCCCCTTGTGGAAAATCATATTCCTGAGATTCTTGTTGAGGTATTCGGGATAAGCCGTATGGATAGCGGTAGCCTCCCAGATCATCCCATCAAGGTAAACTGGCACCTCCTCAATTATCTCATTCCTTATGGACTCCTCCAGGACAATCATGACCTCTTGCGACCTGCCGACCGCAAATGCTGGGATTATGACCTTACCGCCACGGCTGAGCGTCCTTTTTACTACTTCTTGAAGCCTCCTTTCAGCCTCACGCCTTGACGGCTGGAAGTCGTTATTCCCGCCGTAAGTCGCTTCGATGACAAGGGCTTCGACCCTTGAGAACCAATTGACTGCCGGGTCGAAAAGGTGCGTCCGCTCGTATTTTATGTCGCCGGTGAAGACGACGTTATAGAGACCGCTGCCGATGTGAAAATGGGCGACCGCCGAACCGAGAATATGTCCGGCATTGAAAAATGTGAGCTTGACATCAGGGGCGATGTCGGTGACGTCGCCGTAATTCAGAGGGATGGTATGCCGCAAAGCCTCTCGTATCATCTGCGACTTGTAAGGTGGGCGCCTGCCCTCCCGTGCTGAGACTTCGATGTAGTCGAGCTGCAAGAGCACCATTAGGTCACGGGTGGGTGGCGTTACGTAAACCGGACCGTCATACCCATACTTGAAAAGCAGGGGCAGCAGCCCCGAATGGTCGAGATGGGCATGCGTGATGACGACGGCGTCCAACTGGTCTAACGGGGAGACTTCCGGCACGTAAAGATACGGCATTTCGCCGTTGCTCGAAACGTTGACGCCGCAGTCTATCAGTATGCGGGTCTCAGGCGTGGAGAGTAAGAAGGCGGAACGCCCGACCTCACGGCAGCCGCCAAGCATTGTAACGCGCACCCACTCGTCGCTCGACAGCTTCTCCCTGAAAATGTGCCTGCCTACCCGCTTCAGGAAATCACGGCGGAAGATACCCTCTGCCCTCAGAAACTGTCTTATGTTCTTTATCGTCGTGGATTGTATTGGCGGCGCTCTTATGACGTTCACACGCCAGCCTATTCGCTTCGTGATGTCTCTGAGGGTTGCGCCCTTCCGTCCTATGACGAGCCCGGGCTTCTCTGCCTCTATCACGACCTCGCAGGCATCGAAGTCGAAGTATATGTCCCGAATGCCGCTGTCTTCGGGGATTATATCATAAATGTATTTTACTGCCCTCTCCGGCTCCATCAGGATTTCCGGGTTCGGACGGATCGCTATTCGCTTCTTCAGCTCTTTAGCAATGTTCCTTACTAGTTCTTCATTTTCCGCAAACTTCTGCGGCTCCTCCGTGTATATGACTATTTGAGGCCCCTCAAAATCCACGCTCGTTATGCTCACGTCGTTGGGGAGAAGTTCAAGGATTCTCTGTCGGAACTCTTCGAGCATCTGTTCTGCTGTTGGCATTCTCTCACTCCAAGCCTGCCAAGCAGGCGTTAATTAAGAAACTGACCGTCTTATCCTGTCTATTTCCTCCTTACTCAGCTCCTTGTATCTGTCCTTCGTTATCGCAACAACCTCTATATCATCGCCAGAGGCGACGTCCCGCTTTATTGCGCCGTGCAGTGCGCGCACGGCAAGCTCTGTTCCCTCTTCCAGGGAGATATCCTTGTGATAACGGTCCTCGATGATGCCGTAAGCGATGGGCGAGCCTGAGCCCGTGACCGCCGCCTCTCGTTCTTCGATGGCGCCGCCGAGCGGGTCTAACGAGAAGATGCGCGGACCTGTGTGGTCGATGCCGCCGACAAGGAGTTGCGTGTAAAAAGGGAACAGGCGTTGCGCATTGAGGATGTTGGCGAGGAGCGTCGTAATTGCTTTTATCGTCATGGGCTCGCCCCGTCGCATCTTGTAGAGCTTCGCCTCCACCGAGACTATGCGGACGAGCGTCTGGGCGTCGCCGACGAGCCCGGCGGTAGTCATGCCGACATTGTCATCTATTTGGTATATCTTCTTTGCGGCTTTCGACGCTATAAAGTAGCCAATGGTCGCTCTTTTCTCACTGGCGAGCACGACGCCGCCGTCGCAGACGATGCCGACGGTCGTGGTCCCCCTGAAAGCATTCTTGAAAACGTCCCCTAACCCTTCCATGCGTGTTGTTAAGTCTCCCATGCTATTGCCTCCTCAGTTCAGGGCAGTCAAACCTTCTGCGTGGTCGTAAGCTTGACGTGCTTTACGCCTTTTAGGCTCATAATTTTCTCGGTCAGCTCGCGCAGCCGCTTTGCGTCCCCGCCCACAATGACAACCTCAAGACAGTTGCTCTCGTCGAGATGGATGTGCAGAGAGGTCCTTATAACATCGATAAAGTGATGCTGTAAATCCACAAGCTCACTGTTTATCCCTCTTTGCTCATGGTCATAAATAAAGGTTACGACACCGACCCGCTCGCCGCTCTCGCCGCTCATCCACTCGTATTCGACGATGTAGTTGCGAATCGCATCTCTTATGCCCTCAGACCTTGAGGAGTAGCCGCGCTCTTTTATTATACCATCAAAGCGGCGCAACAGGTTCGAAGGCAGCGAAACTCCAATCCTCATCAACTTCTCTTCCTGCTCCGCGCTCACATCTTCGTTCTTCGTCCTCTCAGACCTCCTTCACTACGTCTTATTATCTCTTCTATTATATCTTTACTACTGCAAAAGGGGTATGAATTACATTTGCCCAGCCGCACCACCTTCGTGTTAAAACCCCTCCTCCTAAGTTCCCTCTCAAGCTCACGCTCATCAAAATTTTGGTCGTAGCCCAAAGCCACAATATCCGGCTTTATTTCATAAAGCGGCTCAAATATATCTTTTTCGCTGCCGAGCACCGCCTTGTTTACAATCTTAAGAGAGGCTACCATCTTAAGCCGCTGCTCTTCAGGGATGATAGGTGCCCGCTTCTTAACGTTAACGTCACGGGCGACGATGACATAAAGCTCGTCGCCAAGCTTTTTCGCCTCCTCAAGATAGAAGATATGTCCGGGATGTAAGATGTCGAACGTCCCCGTTGCAAGCACCCTTACCATCTTTTCACACTCCCACCGCCAAGGAAGCCCCTTCAGGGGAGGAATTGGCGGAAGTTATTTATATATCTTTAGTTATTTGTCTCGATGGGCTGGAGCGGCGTCCGCCAGTTTTCCAGCCCGATGCGGTGCGGTCTTACAGCCACCTGCCCGATGAAGCGGGACGGCGCCCACGCACCCACGCACGCACGGGCGAGCACAAGGGTATGTGACATCTCCTTCTCACCGGGGTAAGAACGCAGTGATAGCAGTTGGCTCTTGCTTCAGAGAGACGCTTTGCCCGTGAGCACCGCTTCTGCGGCGACACGAAGTAACAGGCGCCAGGTCTGCCTTCAGAGCAGTCTGCCTTAGAATCATCTAACAATCTTCAGTATATCAATTTCAAGGATGTCCTCAGCGCCAAGCTCCTTGAGCCTTGGTATGAGGACATTGACCTCGCGCTTGCTGACCACGGTTTCGACAGCGTAGTAGGCTTCACCGTCGCCATAGAGTCTTGATATCGTGGGGCGTTTCAGGGCGGGGAGCGCTCGCACGATGCGCTCGAGGCGGTCCGCCCGCACGTTCATGCTCAGCAGGACCTTGCCACGGGCTTCGAGGACGCCGAGGAGCAGCGTCTTTATCTCTTCGATTGCCTTGCGTTTCTTCGGGTCATTCCACGCAGCCTTGTTGGCAATGAGCCTCGTTGTCGACTCAAAGAGCACGTCGATGATTCGCCAATTGTTCTTTGCGAGCGTCTCGCCGGTCTCTGTGAGCTCGACAATGCCGTCCATCATATCCTTGGCTTCGGTGGCACCGTATGAAAAGAAGATTTTGACCGGAATCGCAAGTTGCTCAAAGTAGCGTCTCGTGATGTTCGGGTATTCGGTGCTGATTTTTGCGTTTTTTGGCATTTGTTCAGGACGTTCAATTCCGCTGTCGTGCTGAACCGCCAAGACGATTCGCACAGGGGCGTTGCCACGCTTTCCGTATCTGAGGTCTGCGACTTCGACGACGTCCGCGCCTCTCTCTACGATCCAGTCTTTGCCGGTGATGCCGAGGTCGAAATAGCCCTGCTCCACGAATTCTGGAATCTCCTGCGGACGCAGAATCTTGACCTTGGAGATACGGGGGTCGTCGATTGTCGGGTTGTAGCCCCGCTCCGTCCGCCGCACCTCCAAGTCAGCCTGCTTGAATAGCAGCAGCGTCTGCTCTTCCAAGCTTCCCTTCGGAATCGCTATGCTTATCATAGTCGTCATTTAAAACGTGCTGAGCTTACCTTCTATCACCATTTCGGAGATTTTTCCTACTTCCGCGAGATTTTCGTCTATGATTTTGCGGGCGGCGTTTTCGATGGTGTTGAAATTCGTGTCTGACGTGGGGATTATTTGAGCGCTTGCAACCTTCGGCTCGTCAATCCGCCGTCCGATTTGCGAGAGAATCTTCACATAAACCTCCTCGACGCCTACCACACGCTCGAAGATTTCGTTAGCGATTCTATTGGCGAGCAGGTTGTAAAGTTTACCCGTGTGGTTAATGGGGTTTTTCCCAGAAGCAGCTTCCATGCTTATCGGACGGTTGGGCGTGATGAGCCCGTTGCAGCGGTTGCCACGCCCGGCGCAGCCATCATCACCCATCTCCGCCGAGGTCCCCGTGACGGTGATGTAAACGGACTGCGGCGTGTCGGCGGCGTTCACCGCAACGCTCACCTCCCGCTCGGTGAACTCGTGGGCTACACTTTTTATGAACTCGGTGAGCTGGCGCTTCACCGCCGCATAGTGGTCGTAGTCGTCCACGTATTTCGAGACGATGGCGTCCGCAACCGTCAGGTTTATCCTGTCGCCGTTCCGCACGCCCATGACCTTCATGTCCTCACCTATCGCTTTTTCCTTATGCCTGAGCTCTCGCATCACCCGCCGCTCGGCGTTCAACACAATCTTCTCGGTCTCAGAAAGCGGAGCATGAGCGACGCCAAACGAGGTGTCGTTTGCGTAAGGGACCTCTTCCTTAAGTCTACAAACCTCGATGAGGTCGGCGGAGCCCTTCCCAAGCTTGCAGTCCACGATGACGTGCGCTTCGACGTCGAGATTGCGGACAGCTTGCCTTAAGTAGTGCTTCGCAGCTCTTATTGCGATAGTATCGGTTGCGAAATCTATGCCCTCATACTCTTTTATTGCTCTTCCTGCGACGAGCATGTATATCGGTGAGATAACCTCGCCGCCGCCGAAGCGGGGCGCCGAGCTGCCGGCGACGATGAGCGTTTTGTCGGTGTTGTGGTGGAGGACGACGCCGCACTTCTTTTTATATTCTCGGCTAAGAGCCGCACTTATCGCCTCTGCGATGCCATCGCAAAGGCTGTCAGGATGCCCTAGGCCCTTCCTTTCGACAATCTCTATCTTCTGTCCCTCTACAGGCGTCGTTCTTAGCATCTCAACATTTATGTTCCTCATGCTCATTTTCCCGCCCTCTTTACTCAACATTCGCTCTCTCAGAGATTATAGCGCTGTTGCCCGTGGGGTCCTCAATTATCAGCCGCATCCTTCTCCTCCCTGCCTTTATCTCATTTATCTTCCTGAAAAGTTCAGCAATTTTCGCCTTTTGCTCCTCGTTGGCATCCCGCTCTAAGAGCTTCAAGACACTTTCGACACGCTGCAACACGCCTTCGACATTTGAAATGAAGGCTTCGCCCTTCTTTGGCTCCACGACGACGCCGAGCTCCGGAATTTCAATCCTGCCATATTGCGACCTTACGACCCGTGCGCTCAAATCCTCCTCAGAAGCGACCTCCACCTCATACCGCTTGTTGCGCCGCTTTGAAAGAATCATAACGTCCGTTGTTTTGTAACCGCAGCCGCACACCGC
Source organism: Candidatus Alkanophagales archaeon (assembly GCA_003661185.1). Lineage (GTDB taxonomy): Archaea > Halobacteriota > Syntropharchaeia > Alkanophagales > B39-G2 > Alkanophaga > Alkanophaga liquidiphilum. The sequence continues at coordinate 12,332 of QMVQ01000006.1, forward strand.
ATTGAAAATCATAACTTCGCCAAAATAGGACACCTCGTAAGGAACGAAGCGCAAGGTCATTTCGGAACCACAAATAGGACAAACTCCTTTCATCTGACCCTCGCTCATGCACTCCTCCTAAGAGCAGTAGTTATTTGGCTATTTTCCTCCTTTCTATCCTGATGCCCGTCGGAGTTACTATTATTTTGTCGTCATCCAGTCCGGCGATGTCCCCGCCAACGTCCGCCACCACTCTTTTCAAATCCTTTATCGCTCGCTCCACCGTAATCTTGTCCTGCTTTATTAGAGATATGTCAAGTATGAGGATGTTCCCCTTGTAAATCTCCTTTTTCAGTTCGGGCATCTCGTTCAGACTCGTTAGCTCTACCGCCTTCACATACGACCTCGCTTCCTCTTCCGCAAGCTCCACGTATTCTTCAATGTCAAGGTCAACATAATCTTCTACGTTCTCCCTCCGCGCAAGCTCCTTCTTCTTGAATAACCTCATCGCAGCCCCCCCATAAATGTATGTCTCCTTTTAAAAATTAGTTTGGGTCAGGTATGTTGAAGGCGTGGGGACAGCTTGTGACGCCTTGGGAAAGTCTCCCAAGCCATAAGTTGCGCGTTTTTAGATGCCGTTCTCGGCGGCTGCAGGGCGGTCAAGGTCTCTTTTTATTTTAAATAAACTGTCTGCAAAGGCAAATTTTAATAAAGCAGATGCTTGAAAGAGTTCTAATGAAGCATATATTCTTTGTTATCGCCTTAGCATTAATATTCGTGAATGTTGCCGCCGCAAAGACATACTGCGTTGATGATGACGGTTCTGACTGTCCAACCGCCGATTTTGTAAAGATTCAGGACGCTGTGGACGCCGCCAGCAGCGGGGATGAAATTTTAGTTTACCCCGGCGTGTATTTTGAGGACGTTGTGCTGAACAAGAGATTGACGCTCCGTGGCGTAGATTCGCCGGAGATAAACGGCGAGAGGGAAGGGATACGGATTCAGGCGGCGGGCTGCTGGGTCGAGGGCTTCCGTATAAACTTCTGCGAGCTTGCTGGACTCTCCGTCGAATCCGAGGATAACGTCATCATCCGCAACATCATCGAACACAATAAATACGGGATAAAACTACAACGCGCCTCAAAGAACATTATTAGGGAAAACAAACTTATGAATAACGATTACGGCTTGTATCTTCACGAGTCATCTGAGAATTTCATATACCTGAATGACATCATCGGTAACGTTGACAGCGTTTATTCCTACAAATCTCAGAACTGGTGGCATTCACAGGGGCGGGTTTCCTACGTTTATAACGGCAAGACTTTTGAAAACTACTTGGCGAATTACTGGAGCGACCATAAACACGTAGACCTCGATGGCGATGGCATCTGCGACTATGTTTACCTCATAGATGGCGAGGATGAGGATTACTTCCCGCTCATCATGCCGTTTGAAAATTACGAGATTCTCAGGACGCCGGAGGTAATGCCGAGCCCTGCCGCTGGGACGCAAGACGCCACAACCACAGGCGCCGGAGATGGCAGCGGAGGCGCACCAGCACCCACGCCGACGAGAACGCCTGCTGCCGACGGCGCTTTGTTAATATTTGGGTTTGTGTCCACTCTGCTGATGCTAAAAGAAAAGCAGCGGCGACGAGCGACTGAGGAAACACGGTCATTGTTTGATTAAGTCGAGTTAACCTACCTCATTTTAGCCTTCACGAGCGTTATTATTTTTTGTAGTGCATCAGAGGCTTTTCCGTGGATGACGACGTCTGCGTAGTTGTCGTGGGCGGTGGGTGTTAAATTTATTATCACGAGCCGTGCGCCACTTCTTTTCGCAAGCAGCGGGAGCGCTGCCGCCGGATACACGACGAGCGACGTGCCTACGACCATGAAGAGGTCGCAGCTCGCCGCAGCTTCTTCCGCGAGCCGCATCTCTCTTGCGGGCATCGGCTGTCCGAAGGAGATAGTCGCAGGTTTCAAAATGCCGCCGCACGCACCGCACCTCGGCGGGATTTCGCCACGTGTCACTCGCCTCTGAATCTCGTCCCTCGGATACCTTTTGCCGCAGTCCAAGCAGACGACGAACAACAGCGTCCCGTGAATCTCGATGACTTTGTCCTCAGGAATGCCAGCCTTCTGGTGCAGTCCATCGACGTTCTGCGTGATGACACAGTGCAACTTCCCCAGCCTGTAGAGTTCCGCAAGCGCAAGGTGCGCGGCATTAGGTTTTGCATTTGCAACGACCGGATAGAAATCTCGGCTGAATTCCCAGTATTTACGGCGGGTCGTCTCGCTCGCCAAGAACCTCTGGAAGGAAAATTCATCAGGGTCGTATCTGCTCCAAATGCCGCCGGGGCTCCTGAAGTCCGGGATTCCGGACTCGGTGCTTATGCCAGCGCCTGTGAGCGCAACGACTCGCTCCGCCCTCAAAATCAGGCTCGCCACCACGTCCGTCTTGTCCCCTACATCCATTATCATATCTTTTACGCCGGCTTTTATCTTCCTGTTGCTTGCAAGCCTTCTCCCGAAAGGGAGGAGTTGTTGGCGGTAGATTTTAAGAAACGGTTGCTGCTAATTCCTGCCTTTTGAAAGGTAGGATACAGCAGGGAAGGCGGGCGGAGAAGTTTTGTATATATGTTGCTTTACTATTCATCGACGTAGGGTCGGGCCGACCCGAAGTGAAGCCCTCGACACCGGAGCCCCTGCCCGGAAGACTGAAAGAGTTATCAGAAATTGCTAGACCTGCTATTGCTCCCAAAATTGCACCCCCAATTTTATATTCAGCTAATGCTGCACCTATTCCTCCTGTTACTAAAAGTGCCGGTAGGACATGGGAGTCATCATAGGATTCGATAATTCTCCGTATGTAACCAAGCCAATCATCGTTTGTATCAAATATTACGTAATGTCTCAGATAGGGCGTTACAATAGAAATTCTGCCGAATTGTGAGTAAGGCTCAAATACCCAAACTACTTTTTGCCACTCCCGTCTCCCAAATTACCCAATCTCTTGTATGGGGTATGTCTTGGACCTTCTGGCTTAATACTACAAATATCGCTTTTGAATCCTCTATATCCTTTGCTACATGCTCCGAAGTTACTCTACCCCTAAGTATTTTCTCAAACTCTTCAAAGATAGCTTTTACTTTAGTTCCGGCAAAGGCATTTGAGAAGAAATTTCTCAAATCTTCATCTCTTTGACTATGAGATATGAAAATTTGCGCCATGTTATATCACCTCCTCATTTTTGCTATGTCGCCTAACGTTTTGCGGGTATGCTAAGCCCGTAAGGCCCGTAAGAGTTTCGGGCGAGCGTAGCGAACCGCATACCTGTTGTTGCCCGAAGTTCACGAGCATTATTTCAACGATTTTATTTCAATCCTCTTTTCAAACTCCTCGTAGGTTATTGTTTCGTTCATGAAAGCCAAGACATCTTCAGTGCTAACGACAATCTCTTCAAGTGGTGTGAAGTTCTCATAAACTTGAATGACTATTTTGCTTGAGTTTGTGATTGCTGCAGCAGCACCCATTATGTAATAATTAACTGATTCCTTGCTCATGTTTTCTGGTAGATTATATCTTACAAGGGCTCTTTCATCTGTTATGTCAACGATTGCATCTTCTATTCCAACACTTGTCAATGCTAAATAAAGCTCGGTGTTTAATGGATTTGGGATTATTTCTGGTTCTGGCTGGGATGGGAGGGATAGAATGTACAAGGCTATCGCCAAGACTGCGGTAACTGCAATTGGAATAACTATTTTCTTTTTCATTTCTTACACCTCCATTTTACCACCTACTGCATTGTGGCAAACACTCCCAATAGTTATATCGTCGAAAATTGATCGATTTATCCCTTTGGGCCCACTCCTCAAGTTCAGATTCTGCCCTGTTTATAATCTTTTCAAACTCTAACGTAACCCAAGATTCTATGTCTTGCGAAGGTCTGGAGTCACTAAATGTATATTCTCCGGAACCAACCCTCGGGTATATCATCATAAACTTATCTTTCTCTACTCGTACATTGGATACCTCGTACCCTTTAAGGCAACAGTAAATGTATTTTGTTCTTTCATATTCTACCTCTCCATCGTAAGATACATAAATACTCAGGTAATCAGGCTTAACCGATTCTCCCTCATATTTCTTTGCAACAGACTTTGCAAGATTCGATATGTCTATGCTTTCATTAGGAGAATAAGACTTTTCTACCCAAGTTTTCTGATATCTTCCTTCGTAGTGAGCGGTTACGAGTATTTCTCTGATAATTATACGGTTTATCCTATGATCAATATCCATTACCTTACAAAATTCCCCAATTGGATAACATTGCGGGCCATGAATTTCTGAGGGAATTAATACAAGGCTAATTGTCATCACAATTGGATTTGGTGGTCTTTCTAAACGTTTTTTAGTCCAATGGAGTAGTTTAACGATAACTTTACCTGCTCCTCCTTTTTGAGCGGCTTTTTCTGCTAATTTACCTACAGGTTTAGCTGCTAACCGCATACCTACAAGTAGTGCTGCCCTCTTTCCTAGTGCTTTTTTTAGTTCTTGGTTTTTTTTCTCTGCTATTTTTTTGGGCCATTTACCCTTCAAAGCAACTTCTAACAAGAAGAGTTTCAAAAGCAGATCATCAATCCTTTCTTTTGTTATAAACATATCAGAAAATTGGAAGTCTATTTCTTTACCATCAATTTTTATCTTTAACTCCTTAGTTTCATAGTCAAATTTTACTTGATCCTCTTTGAGCTCTTCTGGAGAAACTTTGTATATTCCAGCACTTGGAGGCAATCCATGTTTTAACTTTTGGATATTCTTAGTAGAGTAACCAACTGGATTACCGTATTTATCTATAAAAATCAATTTATCTTTATGAGGAAAATCTATAACACGATTATTACCCTCAAGTCTCAGAGTGGCTTTCTCCCCATTGTATACAATCTCTTTTGTTTCTCTAGGTCTCACATCATAAGGTGATTCTAAAATTCCAAGACCTCCAGCAATTCTTATAATCGCATTACCGACCGAGTACTTTACCCAATTTACGGTTCCAACCCCTTCAACCCTTATCTCCCCGTATTTCAATGCAATCTGAAAAGCAGTAACTGGGTCATCAGAATGCATTATACTTCCAGCAGTGCTTTTTTTCACAAATACCTTTACAGTGGGATTGGAAATTTCACCTTCCTTTACCTCAATAATTCTTCCATCTTTGCTAACTAAACCTATCACAATTCCGTCTATGTAAACATTCATTCTTTCATTTCCAAAGAAGTTTCTAATGAAACCGGGAAGTTTATCAACATTTGGGTTGTATTGCTGTTCAATAAACATTTTAATGTCCTCAAAGCTAAATTCCTCTATTGTTTGAGCCTGAGCAATAGGAGTTAAAA
>QMVQ01000007.1 GCA_003661185.1 Candidatus Alkanophagales archaeon
CCAAAGGAAGAGAAGAAGAAGGAGTTTGAGGAGCTTTACACGAAAGCTGGTTTTGAATTCAAAGTTGTATGAGCGGGTAAATGATGGAAACGAAATCGTTGTGCCCGGAATGTCTCAGCGTAGTCCCAGCCGAGGTGTATGAGGAAGGAGGAAAAATCTTAATAAAGAAAAGGTGTGAGGAGCACGGCGAGTTTGAGGACATCTACTGGGCTGACGCCGCGTTATACAAAAGGTTTTCCGCATTTGAAAGCATCGGCACGGGCTTCGCAACAAGAGCAACGGAACGTGGTTGCCCTTACGACTGTGGGCTCTGCCCATCGCACAAGACTACGACGCTCCTCGCAAATATCGACGTGACGAACCGCTGTAACCAGCGGTGTCCAACGTGCTTTGCAAACGCTGCCGCCACAGGGCGATTATACGAGCCTTCGCAGGACGAGATTTGGAAAATGCTTGAGGTATTGCGTTCTGAGGTTCCACCGTGTCCCGCAGTCCAGTTTGCAGGCGGTGAGCCGACCGTTCGTAGCGATTTCATTGAATTCGTCAAAATGGCAAAAGAACTGGGGTTTGCCCAAATTCAGGTTGCGACGAACGGAATCATGCTTGCGAAGAGCGTGGCGTTCTGCGAGCGGCTCGTGCATGCGGGTCTTCATACCGTTTATCTGCAGTTCGATGGTGTCAAAGAAGAAGCTTATGAGAAGCTGCGAGGGAGAAAGGCGCTGAAGACGAAATTAAAAGCTGTTGAGAACTGCAGGGCTGGTGGAATAAAGAGCGTAGTGCTCGTGCCGACGCTCGCAAGAGGCGTGAACGACGACCAAATTGGCGACATCATCAAATACGCCGTTAAGAACTTGGACGTGGTGCGGGCGGTAAATGTTCAACCCGTATCCTTCACGGGAAGAATCGATAGAAGCGAGCTTCGTAAGCTTAGAATCACAATCCCTGACTTCATAAAGCTTGTGGAGGAGCAGACGGATAACCAAATTCCAAAAGAAAGCTTTTACCCCGTGCCTGCGGTCGTCACCGTCTCAAGGTTCGTTGAAGCGTGGAAGGGAGAGCCGCAGGTCACGTTCACGGTGCACCCACATTGCGGCGCCGCCACTTACGTGTTCATCGACGGGGGGCGACTTATTCCGATTACTGACTTCGTGGATGTCGAGGGCATCCTTGAGTTTTTGAAGGAGAAAGCAGAGGAGCTGGAACGGACGAGGCTGCCGGCGCTTGCGAAGCTGAAAGTTGCAATAAGCGCGGCGACGCAGATTAACAAGTTCATAGATGCCGAGAAGGCGCCAAGCGGCGCAGAGTCCATGCGCAAAGTTCTTGACATCCTGACGAGGGGCGACCGAGAGTCAACTGCGGAGTTCCACCGTCGCACGCTCTTCATCGGCTGCATGCATTTCATGGATCCCTACAATTTCGACATCAAGCGTGTGCAGCGGTGCGGCATACATTACGTGACGCCTGACCTCCGCATCATCCCGTTCTGCACCTACAACACTTTACACCGAGCGGAAGTTGAAGCGAAGTTCAGTAGGGCATTGTAGCGCCCCCCTACCGCCCCAAACAAACTCGTATTTCTTCTTAAGTTTCGATAGACGAACGACATGTTCGAGTTTTCCATCGGCGATGATCCTAAACGCACGCTCTATGATTCGCTTATAAAAATCACAGGAATATGGTTTTTTGAACATAATCCCGTGCTCAGCGTAAACTTCCGCCGGGCATGGTGCGCCGCAAACATTCCTGAAAACGCACTCTCTGCACCCCTCTATTCTCTCGACAATTCTTGAGCGGACGAGCTTAAAGCTTTCCGCCTCCAAGATTTCGAGCGGCGGGTCTTTGAAGACGTCTCCACCCTGGAATTCGTCGAAGCCCAAGAACTCGCCGCACGGGGAAATGTCGCACGTCAGCACTCTTGCCGCTGGTGCTATTATACCAAGTAGGATATTTGCGAAGTCAGCGAGCACTATACGCCGCCTTTGCTCGGTGAGCTTTATGCAGAGGTCCACCGCTCCCAAGAAATAGTGGGCAGCCTCCAAAGGGTCAGGACGTAATTCTCGACCGCCCGGCTGTGTCCCTCGCACCGGGTTTGCAAGGAAGACCTGCGCATTCTTCTCATGCAGAAGTTTAACGAGCGCAGGTAGCACCTTGTAATTAACCTTTGAAATGGTCGTTATGACGTTCAGCCCCTCGTAACCTTGCAGCATTTCAAGGGCACGCATCACCGCTCTGAACTGCCCTTTGCCTCGCAAATAGTCATTCACTTCCTCAGAGGGGGCATCCAAGGAAATGCCCACGCTTATCCTCCGCTCTTTCACAAGAGCGGCATCGTCTTCGTCAAAAAGGATGCCATTCGTCTGAATGCCGAAGTTCGTATCTTTATGCCGTTCTACAACCTCCCACAATGTCTTTTTCATGAGCAGCGGCTCACTTCCGTGAAAAACTATCGTCCCACTGACGCCGAAATGGTCAAAAATATCTTCTGCCTTTGAGACAACGGCGTCGAGCTGCGCGTAGCTCATGCTCGCCCCTCGGCGGCGAAGCCGCTCCGTAGCAGTAGGAGCAGTTGGCATTGCAGGCATCGGTTGGGTTCACGTAAACGGCAGTCGGCACGACGCTGAAACGAACGTTCTTGAGCTCTTCACAAAGCTCTTTTCGAACCCTTTTATATAGCTCCTCCAGCTTCTCCTCTACGCCTGCACCGCAGTTGTCTACGATTGCCCAGAAGAGGCAATCAGGGTCGATTTTTAGGATGATGTTGCTGCTAATCCCCTCCTTTAAGGAGGCAGCAGGGGAAGGGGGTAGGAAAAGTATTTAAGTAGAAAGATTCTAAGAACATACTGAAGCGAGCCGTGGGCTATATGCTCACGGTAGGGGCTGTGTGCTCAGCCCGACGGGGAGCGCCGCAGCAATCGGCACACTCCCCAACCTCGTCCGGTGGATGCCCTCAATGGAGGGAGGAGGTCACAACGGGGAATCTTCCCCGTGCATCACAAATGCGTCAGTCTTCCCTTGCCCTCCCCTTCGCACTCGAACCTGACCGTCACAACCATATTTTCTCTTTTCGTCGTGCTGCCGCGCGCCGGCTGCTAAAACACGCCACTTCAACAAAACGCCTTCATCGAGCGGCTCAACGCCCAAAAGCTCTAACTTCAAAAAATTATCCTTGAAGCCCTCGCCGTCCACGAGCGTCGGCGCATTCACGCCGCCGATTATCATATTGCCAACGAAGACGTAAAGCTCGTCCACGAGTCCCTGCGAGAGGAGCGACCAGTTCAGCGTGGCGCCGCCCTCTACCATAAGTCGGCGGACGCCGTAACGCTGTCGGAGCGTGCGGAGGAGCACCGCCAAATCAACTTTCTCGGCGCCGCAAACGACCACGTCAGCTTTCTTCTGCAGAGCCTTGACACGCTCCGCTGGCGCTCGCTTCGAGACCGCCACCAGCCGCCTTCCTGCACCCTTATTCAGGATTTCTGCGTTTAGGGGCGTTCTCGCCCTGCTGTCCGCGACGACGCGTAACGGGTTCTCGTCTTTGCCTGCTTTTTTCCGCTCGGCACGCCGCCGCTCCGCCTTCACTGTCAGCGAGGGGTCATCTGCGAGAACGGTACCGATGCCGACGAGCACGGCGTCGCTGCTCGCCCTTAAGGAGTCAACACGCTCGAGGTCTTTAGCGCCGCTGATTCTCACCTGCCGCCGCTCGCACGTCGAGATCTTGCCGTCGGCGCTCATCGCCGCATTTATGAAGACGAATGGTTTTTTCATGAAAATGGGTTGGCGTCCGCACTTAAAGACTCGGCTAACCGAAAGAGTAATATGGGGGCTGAAAAGAACAACACAAAGCATGGATGGCTGCGGCGTCAGTGTAGTCATTCCCGTATACAAAGGCTCAGAACTTCTTGATGACCTCCTGCGCAGCCTAATGGAGCAGAGCGTGCGGGCGGAGGTCATCGTTGTCGCCGATGAGCCGACTGCGGAGACGTTAAGCACAGTGCGCAAATACTCCGTGAAGCTCATCGTGAACGAAAATAGACGTGGGAAAGTTTACGCTTTGAACGCCGGCGCAAGAGAGGCAAAAGGCGACATTTTGGTATTCCTTGATGCTGACACTAAGGTGGAGAGAGATTTTTTGAAAAACATTATAGAGGAGATGAGAGAAACTTCTATATTGGATGTTAAGAAGAGGATTTTGTGCGACGGGCTACTTTCGAGGCTTGTGAACATCGATTATTTCAACATGTATATATCATCGCTTTTTTCGACAAAATTTAACACTTGCATGGGCTTGAACGGCGCATGCATCGCAGTGAGAAGGGAAGACTTCTTCAAGCTTGGTGGTTTCAGACGGACAATCACCGAAGACGTTGACCTCGGCATCCGGGCGGCGATGAGTGGGGTGTCAGTGAAAACCGCAAGAAAAGCTTACGTCCTCACGCAGCCGCCCCGAAGCTGGCGGGAATGGTATAGGCAGCGGGGAAGATGGGCGGTCGGCGGCGCCCTATGCGTGCTCGAATACTTCAAATTCATAATAAGGAAACCTAAGGTTTGGTCTTTCATCATAATGATGCATTACCCTGCCATGATTCACTTCTTCGCATCCGTGATGATTCCCGACAACTTAGTATACGGATTCCTTTCTCTCATCATTTTAATGCTCTTTTTGCTGAAGCTTCCGGTGTTATTGGTGCTTCCTGCCCTTTTCTTCCTTTCCTTTAGCCTCGTAATCCTGAAAGGCATGCTCGCCGCGCTGATAACGTTCTCGGTGTGGATGTGCGCAACCGCCTTAGGTTTTAGGATTACAAAATGGGGCAGCGATGTCAAGCCTTACGACTTTTTGGCGTATTATTTCATATACTCGCCCCTCTGGCTCTTCGTGAGTGCCAAGAGCCTCGCAAAAGTCGGCATGGCAACTCTTAAGGGTAAAGAAATAGAAGTGAAAAACTGGAAGGTTTAGCGAGCACCGCTGCGTTGACGCATGGAGCGAGATTGTGGGGTGAGATGTGTGAGAGTGAAAGTGCGGATGTTTGCGATGTTCAGGGAGATGACGGGGGAGAAAGAGGTGACATTAAAGCTTGACGACGGCAGTAGCGTTCGAGACGTATTGGAGAGGCTTTGTGGGGTCTATGGCATTTATGATAAACTTTTTGACGCTAATGGAAATCTAAAAGAGTATATTCATGTCCTGAAAAATGGTAGACACATCAATTTCGTAGGTGGGCTCGCCGCAAAGGTAGAGGACGGCGACGAGCTTGCGATATTCCCGCCCGCCGCCGGCGGCTGAGCTGTTAAGGTGATTGAGGTGGTGGAGTTGAGGCTGGTGATGAAGTTTGGGGGCGTCGCAGTTGCGGACGGGCAGCGGATACGGAGAGTGGGCGAGCTTGTCCGCCGCTTTAAGAGCGAGGCGCACGAAATAGTGGTCGTGACCTCGGCGCTCTCGGGCGTCACGGACTTGCTGTTCAAAAACGCGGAGCGCATCGCCACAGAGACAAAAACGGAGCTCATCGAGGAATTCGTAGAGGAGCTACGAAGACGACACGTGCGGGCAGCGGAGGAAGCTATCGACGACAAGGACGTATTGAACAGCGTCATCAACGAGCTTGAAAGGCGGTTGGGCGACTTAGAGAAAGCCCTGCGGGGTATATGCTTGTTAGGAGAGCTAACGAAGCGTTCTCTTGATTACATTACGTCTTCGGGTGAGCGGCTTTCTGCCCCACTCCTTGCGGGCGTGCTTGAGTCCTTGAGAATAAACTCCGTGCACCTCACCGGCGGTGAAGCTGGCATCATCACGAACGACGACTTCGGAAACGCTCAGCCCGTGGACGGCGTGGAGAGCATCATCGCCGGGCGGATACTGCCACTGCTCAGAGAGGGACAGGTGCCCGTGGTCGCCGGCTACATCGGTGAGACGGAAAGCGGCGTGGTCACGACACTCGGCAGGGGCGGCTCGGATTACACCGCCACGATAATCGGCGCCGCAATAAAAGCAGACGAGATTTGGCTCTGGAAGGACACCGAGGGCATCATGACCGCCGACCCAAGAATCGTGCCGAACGCCTGTAAGATTCCGACGCTCTCCTACGTCGAAGCAATGGAACTTTCGTATTTCGGAGCTTCGATTCTCCATCCGAGAGCGATGCTACCAGTAATCCGCAATGAAATCCCGGTGCGTGTCAAGAACCTCTGTGACCCTGATGACGAGGGCACGCTCATCTGGAAGGAGCCGGAGCGAGAGCGTGTCGTGAAGGCAATCACACTGATAAAGGACGTTGCGATAATAAACGTTGCGGGAACCGGCATAACGAGCATTTCAGACGTCGCCGCCCGCGTATTTTCAAGCCTCGCCGCCAAGAACGTCAACATTATAATGGTATCACAAGGTAGCTCTGAAAGGACGATTTCTATCGTTGTTGACGGTGCGCAGCTCAGGGAAGCGCTTGATGCGCTCCGTAACATGAACGGGAACGTAATAAAGGATTTCTACTTCAATCCCGACGTTTGCGCCATCGGCGTCGTCGGCGCCGGCATGGCGGGCACGCCCGGCGTCGCCGGACGTGTGTTCTCAGCACTCGGTGAGAGGGGTATCAGCATCATTATGATTGCGCAGGGCAGCTCCGAATACAATATTTCGTTTGTAGTCAGAAAGGACGACGCCTACGAGGCTGTAAGGGCAATCCACGACGCCTTTGGGCTTGCGCAGAAATGAGGGTCGTGGGCGTTGACGAGGCGGGACGGGGTCCTGTGATAGGCTCGATGTTCGTTGCCGGCGTCGTGTACACGACTGCGCTCGAACAATTAGGCATAAAAGACTCTAAGAAGTTGAGCGCTAAGAGACGAGAGGCGCTGGCGAGGGAGATAGAGACGCTCACGGAGGTTTACGTGCTTGAGGTATCTCCTGCGGAAATAGACAAGTTGCGGGAGCGGATGACTATGAACGATATCGCCGTCCTTTACTTCTCTGCCGTTTTAGACCATCTCAATCCTGATGTTGCGTTCGTGGACGCTGCCGACGTGAACCCGCAGCGGTTCGCAAAGCGGCTGCAAGAACGTCTTCGCCCTCAGAGACCCAAGATAATCGCAGAGCACGGCGCCGACGAGAAATACGTGGTGGTGGGCGCCGCTTCCATCGTCGCAAAAGTGCGGCGGGATGCTTCCATAAGAGAGCTTGAGAAGAAAATAGGCGAGAGGATAGGCAGCGGTTATCCCTCCGACCCGATAACCAAAGAATTTCTGAAAAAGGTAGTATTAAAGGATTTTTTGGAGCAGGGGGAGCTACCATCATACGTAAGAGCTTCATGGAAGACTGCCAAAGAGCTTCTCAAAAACAAGGTTCAAAGACCACAATACAGAGCAAGTTATATATAAAATTAACGCACATATAAAAGTAACGGAGGTGCGGATGTAGCATTATGTCGAAGGAAAAACAGGATATGGAAGTGGAAGAGAAAAGGTATGAAAAGTTTGAGGACGTTGAGGAGGATTTAGAGGATATTGAGAGAATCTCTGCGGTTGAGAGGACTAAGGATAGGTTATACCGAGAGATAAAAGAATGCCCTGAATGTCATAGTAGGGACCTCGTCTTGGACACCGAGCGTGCGGAGCTTTACTGTAACGACTGCGGCCTCGTCATCGAGGAGGCAATCGTGGACCTCGGTCCGGAGTGGCGGGCGTTCGACTTCGAGCAAGTTTCTCGCCGCGCTCGCGTTGGGGCGCCGATGACCTACCGGATACACGACAAGGGGCTCTCGACGCTGATAGACTGGAGCGGCTACGAGGGCAAGGTGGCATCCGCCGAGCAGCACCGCCTCAAGAAGTGGCAGCAGCGCATGCATGTTACAAACACCAGTGAGCGGAGCTTCGTATTTGCCCTTTCGGAGATGGACAGGATGGCGTCAGCTCTCGGGTTGCCAACGAACATCAGAGAGACTGCCGCCATGCTTTATAGGAAGGCGATGAAGAAAGGCTTGATAAGAGGGCGGAGCATCGAAGGCATCACCACCGCCATCCTCTACATAGCATGCAGGCTGCATGGCGTCCCGAGGACTCTTGACGAGATGGCTGAAGTCTCGAGGGTCTCGCAGAAAGAAATCAGCCGCTCTTACAGGTTTTTGTCGAGGGAGCTCGACCTAAAGCTGCAGCCGACGTCGCCCGTGGACTTCGTGCCACGCTTTTGCTCGAAGTTAGGGCTTGACGGCGAAGTCGAGGCGAAGGCCATAGAGATCATAAAGGAAGCGCAGGAGAAAGAGCTGACGAACGGGCGAGGTCCGATAGGAATAGCAGCTGCCGCCATCTACATCGCTGCAATCCTCTGTGGGAAGCACAAGACACAAAAAGAGGTTTCAGAAGTCACAGGCGTTACCGAAGTTACCATTCGCAACCGTTATAAAGAGCTGGCTGAAGAGCTGGATATTGAGGTAATCCTCTGATTGCTTTGGGCAGTAGAACTGGCTTTGGATAACGTGAAGAACGTTTTTAATTGAACGAAACGACGGTTTTGGTAAAAATTGCACCTAAGAGGCTGAAATTATTTATGTTGGGAGGACTATGAGGCAATAGGAGGTGTTGTATTGGCGGCGACTGCCCGTTTTTGGAGAGAGTTGAGCCACAGATACAACTTGGTAGGAACGCACTGCCGGAAGTGTGATTCTTACTTTTTCCCGCCGAGGGATATTTGCCCGAAATGTAGGCGTGGTGGTGACATCGAAGAATACAAGTTTATGGGTGTTGGTGAGGTCGTAACGTTCACTGTCGTGCATCAAGGGAAGAAGAGCCTTAACAGGCGCCTCCCTTACGTGCTTGCGATAGTGCGGTTAGAAGAAGGTCCGTGCCTGCTTGCGGAGGTCATGTGTGACCCTGAGGAGATGCGTGTTGGCATGAAAGTGAGGGCGGCGTTCAGGAAAATCGGCGAGGACGGCGAGCGCGGCATCATCTACTACGGCACGAAATTCGTCCCTGCTGAGTTGCAGGCAGCGTAGTGGCAGAGCGGTCTTTTATATGTCACTTCGTTACTAAAGAAAATCATGCGAGTGGAGGTAACTTCGCTGTATGGGCTTGACGTGTATACGGATACGGGCATATATGTCGGGAAAGTAAAGGACGTCGCCATAGATATTAAGGAAAGGAAGATTGCGGGCATTGCCGTCGGTAATGTCAATAAGGATTTGTTTCCAGTCGAGGGAAAAGGCGTGATAATTCCGCATCGGTGGGTCTTAGCCATCGGCGACATAATACTCATAAAGCAAGTTGAGAGACTAAGGAGGAAAAAGGAGGAGCGAGGAGAAAGGGTGGAATGAAGGAGCGGGAGGTCTTCGCAGAGATAAGGGCGCCGCTACCACTCATCATAAGGGTTGATGGTAGGAATTTTCATAGATTTTTGGAGAAAAAAGGCTTTCAGAAGCCATATGACAAGAGGTTTGCGGAGGCGATGGCGAACGCCACCGAACTATTCTTCAAAAAGAGCGGCTTCCACCCCGAACTCGCCTATATTTTTTCTGACGAGGTGAGCTTTTTTTTCAGAACTGTGCCGTTTAACGGCAGGGTCGAGAAGCTGGATTCCGTGGTCGCAAGCTTCTTTTCGAGCGCCTTCACGATAATTTTCGGGGCGGACGAGCCTTTGAGCTTTGATGCTCGTGTCATTCCAATATGCGAGCATGAGCTTGTCAAATACCTTGCGTGGCGGCAGGCGGAGGCTTGGCGCAACCACGTCAACGCATACGGCTACTACACGTTGCGTAGAGAAGGACTGAGCGGCGAGGAGGCGCAGAAAATGCTAAGGGGCATGAAAGCTTCGGAAATTCACGAGTTCCTCTTCTCAAAAGGCATAAACGTTGCGGAGACGCCGGCGTGGCAGCGGCGGGGCATCCTCGTCGCCTGGGAGAAATACGAGAAAGTATGCTTCGATGCAAGAAGTGGCAAGAACACAAGGATCGTCCGCAAAAAACTCGTCCAGCTCTGGGACATACCAATCTTCAAGACTGAAGAAGGGCGGGCGCTGCTGACACGGCTCTTGAAGTGAGCTGGGGCATAAGGCGGTTACTACATGCAGCGTCTCAGATAAACTACTCAGCATGACTGCACTCACACGACGCATTGAGCCGCGTGCTCCCTCTAATCTATCAAAACTCCATGCCCTCGGTATCTCCCATGTTTTAAGGAAATCAGGGCTTGATTCATTCCCTCCAGTCCGATGTTTTGCCTGTCTTGGATATTTCTGTCAGCTTTAAAGCTCGGTAGCCGATGGCTCCGGCGCAGAGTATGGGGGGCAGCCTGCGTGTCTGTGAACCTCTCAGGAATCAGATATGTGAGGTCTTCGGAGACCACAATGTATTGAGCGTAGCCGCCGCCGCAGCCCGTAGCTTGAAACCGCTCGCATAAGTTCTCTCTCCCGTCCGACAGTAATAGCGGGAGCAGCGGCTTGAGTAAATTCAGCCAATTCCCACCTTCACCCCTCTTGAATTTAGTCACCTCAGAACCCCCCCCCCACCTTTACTCTCCCCACGACTTCATGCCCCAGAATTATTGGAGGAGCTTTGGCTTGAGCCGCCCTCTATCTCATCAAGCTCTGTATGACACCCCTACAGGCTGAAACCTTCACTAAAATCTGTTTAGGCCCCGGCCGAGGCGTCGGCAGCTCTTCTAACTCCAATGGCTCCTCCTCAACCGGATGACTCTCTTTAAAACCATTGCTCTCATCTTTATCCCACTCGTTTCCGCACTTAAAAGTTCTACCGCAACCGACGGAGAGCTTACCTTTTCCTAAGCACGCTCACGTATCTCGTCAGACTTTTGTGCACGTAGCACTCATGCGTTTCCAAAAGCTCGAAGCCGTCATGTGGCACATCCTTAAAACTTGAAAGGACGATAGCGAAGCGCCCATTCTTCAAAACTCTATGCATCTCGGAAATAGCATTCTCGTAAAGCTTCTCCGATGAGTAATACATGAGGGTGGACCTGCCATAGGGGGGGTCTGTGGCGATAGCGGCGATGCTTTCGTCCTGTAAGCAGAGCGCGGTGGCGTCGCATGCCGCAAGCTCGCCGCTCAAACCGTAGAACCTCAAATTATTGGCAGCGCCCCGCACCGCGCGCATCAAAATGTCGCTCCCGATAACGTCGGCGCCGACGAGCGCCGCCTCTATCAGAATACCACCGGTCCCGCAGAAAGGGTCGAGGAATATTTCCCCGCTGCCCACTCTACTCAGATTCACGAGCGCCCGTGCGAACTTCGGCACGAGGACGCCCGGCAAGAAAAAAGGGCGTGCCTGCGGTGCCCTCCGCAAAAACTGCTTCTTGTCTATGTTTTGAAGGATGCCGCCGAGCATACACAAATCCTTAGTGACGAGCACGCATATAATCCCATCGGGACTTTTAAGGCGCACTTTGAACCCCAAGCGTTTTATCTTTGCTCCAAGCCGTCTTTCGAGAGACATCGAGTCTATTTGCATGGGCAGCACGCCACGCTTGCGCACACGCACCGCAAAGCTCAACCCACCGTTCTTCAGAAATTCACGAATTTCATCCTCAGCGTCGCAAAATGTCTTTAGTATCACGTTTTCGGATGGCTCGCAGAGCGCAAAGACCGTGAAGATGCTGTGTGTCAGCGCCAGCCGCTTTTTTAAAAGCAGCGGCAGCGTCGCCAGCAGTTTTTCATCCTTTGATTGAACCTCAATGACGAGTAGTGCACCTTTAAAAATTACCTCCTTGTAGCGTGCTCCAAGCAAATCCAAACATGCGAGAACTTCGGCTCTCGGCAGCGTCTCATGCTCCCCTGAAAGTTCAAAGGCAAGCTGCATCCAAATATTTTTAAACCTATGGTTAAAATCCATAATCATGGAGCTTAGCAGGCTAAGGCACGGCACCGAGCTTCTGAAGAGAGGGTTTGCCAAGATGCAGAAGGGCGGGGTTATCATGGACGTGACGAGGGCGGAACAAGCGATAATTGCGGAGCAGGCGGGCGCAGTCGCCGTGATGGCGTTGCAGGCGGTTCCTGCAGACATAAGAGCGAGCGGCGGTGTTGCGAGGATGGCAGACCCTGCGAAAATCGTGGAAATCATAGAAGCAGTTACTATACCGGTGATGGCGAAGTGTCGCATTGGACATTATACCGAGGCGAAAATCCTGGAGGCACTCGGCGTGGACATGATTGATGAGTCAGAAGTGCTGACGCCCGCCGACACGTATTTCCACGTGGACAAGCGAGATTTCACGGTGCCGTTCGTCTGCGGCGCCCGCAGCCTCGGCGAGGCGGTCCGCCGCATCTGGGAAGGCGCCGCCATGATTCGGACGAAAGGAGAAGCCGGGACTGGCGACGTCGCAGAGGCAATAAGGCACATGCGGCTCATGAACGAGGCGATAGCCATCGTGACGAAGCTCGACGATGACGCTCTGATGGACGTCGCTCGGAGGTATGCGGAGCCTTACAAGCGGCTGGCAGAGGAGGTGCGAGCGGAGCTCGGCATGCCGCTTACTGAAGACACGCCTGTTTTCAGAGAATACACGCTGCTCGAGGTCGCTGAGGGGCTTTTTGAGGTTCTGAAGGAGATAAAAGAGCTTGGACGCCTTCCTGTCGTGAACTTTGCGGCTGGCGGTGTGGCGACGCCCGCAGACGCCGCACGCATGATGTCTCTCGGGGCGGATGGCGTTTTCGTGGGTTCTGGGATATTTAAGTCCGAAAATCCTGAGAAAATGGCAAAGGCGATTGTCGAAGCTGTGAACAACTACGACCGTCCGGAAGTTCTCGCGGAGGTCTCAAAAGGTCTCGGGGAGCCGATGCGCGGCTTAGAGGCAAGAAAACTTTTAGAGAAGGAAATGCTACAGGTCAGGGGCTGGTAGCACTTGGAGTGCGACGTGCTCGTCGTGGGGGCGGGTCCTGCAGGTGCGGTCGCCGCCCTTTATTGCTCAAAAAGTGGACTTGATACGGTTTTGGTGGAGAAAAACAGAAAGGTGGGGCTGCATGCAGGTAAGCGGCTGGACTCGTCGCCGGACACAAATTTTGAACTTTCTAAGATAGTGAAGGAGTTGAAGTTGCACACCGAGCACTACGTCCGTACTTCTAAGTGGTTTCACCTGCCTTCTGCCAGATTTTTCGTCTTAAATTCTGAAATGGGAGAATATTACTTCAAGAGGGGCAGCGATGACGACTCTTTCGAGCATTCAACAGTCGCTTTGGCGTTGGACCATGGCTGTAAACTCTTGCTCGGCACGGAGATCGAGCGATTGCGATATGGTAACGGGCCTGACAGTTACGAAGTTTTACTGCGGTTACGAGGCGAGGCTGGCGTGAAGGAAGAACAAATTATAAGGCCAAAAGTGATAATTGCGGCTGACGGCTGCCGCTCTTCGTTGCATACCCATTTGAATTTGAAAAAACGTGTTTACAGGATTGGGAGAATTTTTGGAGTCACTGGCGAAGGTTTTTCGGAAGATGGCAGCTCTGAAGTTTATTTTGATGCCAGTGCCATTCCCGGCGGATATTTTTATATTTTGACAGCAAGGAGCGGACTTTCGACTGCTGCCATTGTCATGCCCGGCGAGGCTGATGTGAAAAGGCGTTTTTACGTATTCGTCTCTAAAAACATGCCTGACAGGATAAAGCGTGTAGAAAATGAGTTTTCCGGGAGCGCCACGATTTTCAGGCTGAGCCGTCTGCGCAAAGGGAACGTTTTGTTCGTCGGCGACGCCGCAGGGCTTATAGACCCGCTACTCGGCTACGGCATGGCGCCCGCCATAATAAGCTCGTATCTTGCAGCGAGGTGCTGTGTAAATGCCCTCCAAGAAGAGAGAGTTGACATCAGCCTTTTAAGAACGTATGAAAAGGAGGCAAAAAAAAAGTTTTGTGGGAGGCTTGCCTTCATTTTACGTAATATTTTCGAAGCTTTGGATAATGAGGACCTTAAGTTCGTGTTTGAGATCACTGATGAGTTACAAGAGAAAGGTGTAGATATAGGCAAGTTGAAATTTGATGTGGTGAACATGATATACGTCCTAGCTTTGTCTTGCATGAGATTCAGAAAGTGCGCTAGCTTGTTAAAGAGACATCTGTTTAAACTAACCTGATTTCATCTTTCTCTCCCAGTCTTTCCATGCTCCCATATATGCCTTGTGGTACATTATGCTTGCCACACTTGCTGATATCTTGCAGAAAGCTTCTCCTATACTGGCTTCTGATTTCAATACTTTAGGTGTCTGCCTAAACTTCCTTCGTATCTTATGGGCATCTTCCCCTCTGATTTTTATCTTGCTAAGCTCTATAGGTCCTATTCCAGCAGCGTCCGCAATACGAAGATGCTCTATCTCTTTAGGCTCATACCCCATTATGTAGGCGCCGACGGCATCAACAGCTGCCACGTTATCCCCGCATATCAGGACATCCATTTCTATAGGGTCACCATGGAACGGCCCCGCCCCTTCCATTCCCACGATACCATCGATTATCGTAAGTGTCGGCGGGAAAGCCTTATTCACGTCTACAATCACTCCGTCCAGACCCATTTTATGGTATATCGTCTTCTTTTTCAAGGGTAAAGCTCCAAACATACATTTCATTCCCAAACTCACTTTGGTAAGAGCATGGGTCTTCATCACGGGGACGCTGATTATATGGTCCACTTCTGTGAGGATCCTTGAAACTGCAATCTTAGGCATTACCAAAGCATTTGGAACTTCTATCTCTACGAGTTCACCCCTGCTCAGGTTCACTATCTCCGCATTCGTGCCTTTTAGAGCGTCCCTAACGCCCATAAGGTTAAACTGTTCATCTGCCCAATACATAACAGAATCGGCTTCGCCCACTATCACTTTTCTAGCTATGCCACTTAGTATGTCAACAAGCCCTCTCAGGAGCATGACGTTCGTATGCGAGCCCGGCTTTCCGGGGATGCCGCCACCAATGTTTGGCTTTATTAGCACCACGCTGTCCTCCTCTATATAGCGATCTAGCCCCCCTATTAACTTTATGGCAGTGTTAAGCATCTCTCTGACATCTTTACCACTCACAATGGCGACTTCAGGCATAGGAACCACCTGGGATACTATAATCGAAAGTAATAATAAGGGTTGCGAAACACTATCACCTTATGAAGAGCCCGTATGACGTGGTGATTGTAGGAGCGGGGCCGGCAGGACTAGGAGCAGCTATAACAAGCTCTTCGAAAGGTTTAAGAACGGCCCTAATTGAAAGGAGTTCAGAAATAGGATATCCAGTAAAATCTTCAGCGTTTACTTGGAAAGAGGTCATCAGTGAGTGGGGGCTTCCGGCGGAGCGAGTTGTATGCCAATGGATGGACTCCTTTTACATACGTCATGTCCCCTCTGATAAAGATGTAGAGATAAATTTTGGGGAAATTATTGGAGGTACTTTAAATTTTCACACGTTTCTACAAGAACTTGCGTTTAAGGCTATAAAAAACGGAACGAAAATGCTTCTTTCAGAAACCGTAACCGAACCGATAATGGATGGCGATTTCGTGTGTGGCGTGAGAACCGAAGACGGGAAGGAATTCGTGTCAAAGGTGGTTATAGACTGTTCGGGGCCATCCGCGGTTATTGCATCAAGGTTGGGTCTGTTGCCCGAAAAAGAGCTGCAAGGCATGGGCTTTGAGTATGAAATGTTTAACGCTAAGGTGAGAAAAAGGAGCTCTGTGGACCTTTACGTCGGCGAATCCATAGTGCCCATCGGTTATGCATGGGTTTTTCCTACCGGTGAGAACAGAGCAAGGGTTGGCGTGTCCACCGTTTTCGGCATTGAGGAAGGTGTCAGAGAAATAGAATATTATGAGAATGTATTCCTTAGTGAAAAGTCCCCGGTGTATGATATAGTAAAAGATGCCCAGCCGTTCGAGATACATAAAGGGGAGTCCCCCATGACAAACATGCTCGAAATGCCTTACGCCAATGGGTTGCTGGTCGCAGGCGACGCAGCTTCCCAGAACAGCGTTTTGTTAGGTGAGGGGATAAGATACGCATTAAATTTTGGGAAAATGGCGGCCGAAACGGCATACGAGGCGATCAGCGAGGGGGACCTATCTGAGGACTTCCTGAGACGATATAAGGAAAAATGCGACAAATACGTGGGAGAGACTTTTGAAGTCGCTGAGAAGTTGCTCATGGTTCCTACAGAAGAATACTGGCAGACCCTGGTGGAGAGTTTAATTACCATGGTGGAAAAGAGAGACACTAAGCTTGCGCTTAAATATCTAAAATGTGAGATGACAAAGGATGACGCCGAGGAGATATTCACCTCGTTTGTGGGCAAATATTTGTGAGATGGTAGGGGATTAGTGTGTGTGAATTATGTGAAAAACATGGTGGTGGCAATAGATGGTATTTCAATCCTAAAAATTACAATAAAGATATGGGGGAAGCAAGAAAAAAACTTTTAGAAAAAATTGCCGATGAAAAGTATTTCGAAGGGTGGATTATCGAAGACTTTAGAGTTATAGAAAGATTAAAGAAAGTTCCCTTGCTCAACAAATTAGTATTAACTATCGGAGAAAAACGTATCAAAAAAACTCAAGGCGGGCAGATAATATCATTAAACGATGCTCTAAAGGTTTTAGAGCTTTGTGAAAATCCCGCATTATTTCCCTGTATATGCAGACGTATGAGCGGAGAGGAAGGATACTACTGTCTTAATTTTGGAATATTACCCGAACTTTATGAGAAGGCAAATCCTGACGAGTATATGGAAGAACTTTCGGTAAGCAAAGCCAAGAAATTGTTAATAGAGTGGGATAAAAAAGGTTTTTATCATCTCATTCTCTGGAGTAAAGCTCCATACGTGACTACTATTTGTAATTGCACGACTCCCTATTGCGTAGGGTACAAAGCTAGATTTGTATTAGGTTTAAAAACCGCAATGATTAAAGGAGAATACGTTGCAAGAGTTAACAATAGCAGATGTGTGGGTTGTAAAATGTGTCTGACAAGATGCCCATTTGGAGCAATACGTTTTAATATAAATGAAGAAAGAGCATTCATTGACATAAACAAATGCTTTGGCTGTGGGTTATGTGTAACAGGTTGTAAAAACAATGCAATAGAACTCATCGATCGAAGATTAACGCCCGCAAAAAACTTATGGTAATATGGAAATCAAAGTGAAATGCAAAGATCCAAAAATTTGCATGAAATGTATAAGAGCATGCCCTGCAAAAGTATTAGTATTGAAACCTATATCAGATAGGACCAATCCACATCCCCGAGTTGAAAAGTGGGAAATCAATGTCATGTTCAAAGACCTGTGTAATAGATGTATGAAATGTGTTGAAGTGTGTCCCAAAAGCTGTATTGAGATCATAGATAGGAGACGTCGGTGGCGAAAAATACTTTTAAAGGGAGGCTAAAATTTTGCACATGGAGAACTTTCTGTCCACGTCAAATACGTACGCTTTTATGTTATCAATATACATTGTAATAGCTACTCTTTTGTTCATCTTAGCAACGATAATAACGCTTGAAGTGAGAAGGGCAACTTCCTCAAATATCTGGAACAGATTGTTATCAGGGAATTTCTATGGCATCCTACATGCAATAATAATGGGGCTCATCCTATATAGGTTACACTACTGTATGCAGACGATCATACCTCTACTCATATTTTATTTTGTTACCGTGTCAGCAACTACGTTAATCCAATATTC